>JAQGPE010000721.1 GCA_028293225.1 Akkermansiaceae bacterium
TGCGGGGCTGACACTTCGCGTCAGTCTACTTCGTTCCACTCAGTTCAGCCACTTTCGACAGGCGTCCGGCGGAGCACCAGGATTACTACTACGTTCTACGTAAACAGCCTGCTGCCGAGTTTGGCGATGGCGGCCGCGGTGGAGAGGATCTCGCGGGAGTCCTCGTCGCTGCGGCAGTAGATGCCGAAGGTGAGGGCCTCGGGCAGGAGGAACTCGAAGGTGCGGACGTGGGTCATATCGTCGGCGAGGCCGGCCAGGCGCGGCATCGCATCGCCGGGGGCGAGCAGGACGCCGAGACCGGCGCGGGCGGCGATGGCGGCTTCCTTTTCCGAGGCGAACTCGATGACGTTGGCGGGCTGGATGCCGTAGGCTTCCGCGCACCAGCGCAGGAGGAAGGAGGAGAAGCCGCAGATGACCCTTTTCCCCGGAAACAGCACCGAGGTGCGGAGGACTTCCGGGAAGCTGAAGTTGACCGGGTCGAAGGGGTAGAAGTTCTGGTTCCAGGCGACGGTGATGCCGCGCTCGCGGCGGACCACGGCCTCCTGGATGCCGGGGGTGAGGCCGGCGCGGAGGAAGCGCTGGGCGACGACGACATCGTAGCGCTGGGCTTCGAGGTCCTCGGCCCAGGATTCGGAAATTTCGCAGGCCAGCGGCAGGGCGCCGCTGCCGCTGGAGAGGTTCTGCAACTCCTCCTTCACCACGCCGCTGAACCAGGAGAGGTCCATGCCGACGAGGACCTGGCGGTCCATGCGGCGGCCGAGGCTGTGCATGCCATCGATGAAGGCCAGATACGAATCGCAGACATCGTTGCCGCGCTCCAGGAAGGCGACGCCAGCGGAGGTCAGGCGGGTCCCGCCGGGCGAGCGCTCCAGCAGGACCAGGCCGACGGCCGACTCCAGCTTCGAGATCATGAGGCTGACCGAGGGCTGCGACATGTTCCAGCGCTTGCCGGTTTCGGTGAAGCTGCCGGTTTCCGCGAGGTGGCGGAGGACCAGCAGGCTGGCGAGATCAATGTCCACGGGCACCTCCTTCCGCGGTGGCGGCGGCTTTCAGCCGGGTCTGGAGTTCCGCGTAGGGGTGGTTGCGGCGCATGACGGCGGTGAAGTGATAGGCCGGAAAGGACGCCGGGAGGGTGGCGGCGGCGATGCCCTCGGTATCGGGGATAAAGAGGACGTCGCCCGCTGCCAGGGAGGCGGGGGTGGCAAGCTTTTCACGCCAGGCGGCTTCGGGCAGGATCGCGCCGCCTTTTGCTCCGGCGGCGTGGAAACGGGCCAGCAGATCCGCCGCGCCGTCTTCGCCGATTTCGCCGATGAACCAGCTCGCGGCCGTAAGGGCGGCGGGTGAAGCGGGGATGGCCCACTTTTCGCCGGGGCGGCTGATCACCGCCCAGGGGACGGGGCCGAAGTCGACGCAGTCGAGGCGCTCCGGCTCGGCCAGGCCGACGCCGAAGTAGACGTCGCACTCCGCATTCAGCAGGGCGGTGCGAAAGCGCTTCACGTCGATCTTCAGGAAGCAGGGACGGAAGCCGTCGGCGAGATGGAGCTTGTCGAGGAAGCCGCTGAACTTGCCGCCCTTGAAGAAATCGCCAGGGGCGGCGAAGCGGAGGATCCGGCCGGACTGGTGCAGGGAGCGGATGCCATCGCCGAGGCGGCGCAGCGAGCGGGCCAGCGGGGCGACCTGGGCGAGCAGGCCCTGGGCGAAGGGGGTGAGCTCCAGATCCCGGCCGGGGTTTTCCACGAACAGCGGGCGGCCCACCGCGGTTTCGAAGTCCTTCATCACCCGCTTGATATTGGCGCGGGTGGTGCGGCGCTCGACGGCGGCATTGGCGTAGGAGCGCTCGCGACAGACGACGCTGAAGACCTCGAGTTGCCGGAAAGTGATGCCCGGGAGATCGTCAACCGCCGGGGTGGTATGATTCCTTAGAGCTCCTTCCATGCAGTCGGGATGGAACCTAGCAGGGGCATCGCTGCCAGCAAGTTGCAATGGATTCGATTTCCTATGGGTGCATCACCTTTCCGGCAATCCGGGGGATGGCGGGATCGACGGGGAAATCTCTTTTCTTTGGGACCGCGGGCGGCTGAAGTGGCGGCCGCATGCCCGTCGCCGAACCTCAGAAGGAACTGCGCTTCACGCGGACGGCGCAGGCGACGCTGTTCTGCGTGGTGGCGGCGGTGGCGATCATGGCGGGGATCGTGTTTTTCCTGCTGATCCCGTATCGCAAGGAGTTCCCCGATCTCCCCCACCCTGCCTGGGGCTGGCTGCCGATCCTAGCCGGCGCGGGCCTGCTGCGGCTGGCGTATCACTGCGTGAAGCACGCCTACCTGATCCTGACGCCGCTGGGGATCGAGATTTTCCCGTTCTTCCGGCCGGCCTCCGGGATGCAACTGGTGGCCTGGGCGCAGATCACCGGCGCGGAGGCGGAGGGCTCCCGGCTGACGCTGCATTTCAATGACGAAAAGACCTCCGGCATCCACCTGTCGCTGGGGCCGATCCCGGCGGCGCGGCGCGACCTGGTGACGAAAGCGGTGCTCGGCCGGGTGGCGGCGCACTAATTCCGCTGGCCAGCGCAGACGACTTTGCCACTCTCCCGCCCATGCGACCACCATCCCGCCAGATCCTTTCCGTGGAGGAAGCCTTCGGTGCCAACGGCTGGCACTGCGAACTCATCGAGGGCCGCGAGGTCCTGCGCACGATGTTCGAGGCCCACCACACGCGGATCGAGCTGCTGGCCCAGGCTTATCCGCAGCTCAACAGCCTGAGCATCGTGGCGGAAACCCAGATGCCGAGCGACGACGAGCACCGCCCGTTTCTGCTGGAGCTGCTGGCCCGCGGCAACAAGGCGCTGACCCTGGGCGGCTTCGAATACGACCTGGACCGCGAGCGGCTGGTGTTCCGCATCACCAATCTGTTCGAAAAGGAGCGCTACGACGCCGACATCATTTCCACGATGGTGCACTGCGCGATTGCCGAGCTCGACCGGATTTCGCCGTATGCGACCACCGTGCTGCACACGCCCGAGGACCTGCTTTACGATCTGGACCTGGAACGGCTGCTGCAGCGCGAAGACTTCATCCCGCCGGTGCCGGGGGACGAAGACGACCTGCCCTGAACTCC
>JAQGPE010000725.1 GCA_028293225.1 Akkermansiaceae bacterium
CCAGCTGCGGCATGACCCATTGGGGCGGCAGCCCCGGCAGTGACTGGCGCGGCGCCGTCGCCAGCCAGACCGCCCAGCTCGGCAGCCGCAACTGGATCGTCATCTCCGAAGCTTCCTTCCCCGCGCAGAGCCGCCAGGGCGTCCGCCAGATCGTTGCCAATGAGGAAATTCCCGTAGTGCTCGACGAGGTGCTGCGGACCCTGGAGCAGACCGAGCATGTCCGCCCGCGCATCTATCTGAACCGGGAATTGCGCGCGGTCGAAAACGACTACGCCCCGGGCATCGACGAGTTCCGGAAGAATCTGCAGGGCGCGCTCCACGCCCACGAGACCACGGAACTGGAGCAGCAGTCGCTCTTCACTCTCCTGCAGGACACCACCAAGAGCTACCAGGTTCTGGTGATCCGCACCGCCACCGCGCTGCCCTACACCACCGTCTTCCTGGAGCTGACGCCGGGTTACTGGGACAGCGAGGCGGAGGACAAGCTCCGCGAGCGGATTGAGCATCAGCGCATGGAAAAGCTGGCCCGTCCGCTCCAGTGAGTTCATTTTCGCCGCGGCGATGAAAAAGGACGAAGAGATCCGCGTGATGCGGGAAAGTGCATGGATCGGGGACGCGGTGCTCGCGCTCTTCGCCCGTAGCTGGGTGCTCCGCGAGCGCGGCAATATGGACGGCGAATGGTTCACCCGCATGACCTCCAATGGCTTCCTCAGCTCCTTCGGTCCGCCGACCGGCGTGGAAGCGAAAATCGGCGAGATCTATCGGGAGAGCGGCCTCGACGCCGCCTTCGCCTGGATGGATGCCGAACTGATCCCGGTCTTCCGCAAGCAGATGGCCAACCGGACCTGACCGGAAAACTCGTTTTCTCCGCGGAAATCCGGCCCGGGTGACGATCCTGTGAAGGCATTCTGCAAGCTGTTAGGGTTTTGTCACAGGTCTGAAACCTGTTTCGCGGACGGTTAAAAAAGTGACGGTATCTTCGCCTCCCGGCGGTTGGTCGGCGGAGATCGCATGACCAAGAAGGGGTTCCTCAAGAGCTCCTTTTTGTCACATGCATTCACGTATTCTCTTCCCGGCCGGGTTTCTGGCGCTTTCCTTCCTCCCCACCGCAAACGCCGTCGAATTCGGCCATGTGGTTGTCGTTCAAAAGACTGCGGCGAACACCGCTGCCGCCGTCACCCTCTCGATCGGACCCGGCAGCTCGCCGGGCTTCACTCTGGTCGGCGGCAATCGTGGCGATTACGACATCAACCTCGACTACTCGTCCGGGGCGCTGATCAGCTCCGTCACCGAGATCGGCCGCAGCAACAAGGCCACCGGCGACACGTTCGACACTTTTTACGCGACCTCCGCGTGGGACAAGGCCTCCGCCAACAACAAGAGCACGCTCGCGATCTTCCGCGCCGCTCAGGGCGATGAGGCCAACATCAATGCCTCCGCGGCCTGGTTCCCCTACACGGAGTGGTACGCCGGTCTGGCCAAGAACTCCGCGGGTACCAACGGTGGCGCCAACGACAGCTTCACCGGCTCGCCCGGCCTGACGCTCGGCACACATTTCATCGATGAAGGCGGCGGCATCTCCACCCTCGACCTCCGGGAATTCCAAGGCACCCCGGACCAGGGGGTCCTGCTGGTGACCGGTGCGAAGAACGAAGACAACTACGCGCTTTCCAAGCCGAACCCCGACGGAACCTTCACCATCTACTGCAAGGACAACGGCACCAACACCTCGACCTACGAGCAGGACTACGTCGGCTTCGCCTACGTTCCGCTTGCGAAGGTCGGCACCGGCAATCTGGTCGCTGCCGCTCGGATCAATGGCAACGGCACCACCGACACCGGCGCGGGTAGTTTCAGCATGGTGAAAAGCCCGAACACCGGGGAGTGGCACCTGACCATCCCGGGCTACACCCATGCCGATGGCGTGCTGGTCATCAGCCCCTCCGGCGGCACCGGCAACAACCTCGACAACATCGTCGCCTACCAGTGGGACGCGGCGAACGGCTACTGGATCATTGAAAGCCGCGACCTTTCCGATGCCGCCACCCTGCCGACCCGTCAGAACATGGCGAACGCCGAGGAAGACGCTTTCAGCTTCGCCTTCTTCTCGAACGTCCCGGCCAACACGGTCCCGCCGACCGTATCCCTCGACAGCCCGTTGAACGGCTCCCGCCACGATATGGGCGAGGACATCCTCCTCGCCGCCTCCGCCGCGGATGCCGACGGCAGCATCGCCAGGGTGCAGTTCTACAGCGGCGCCACCCTGCTCGGGGAAAGGACCGCTCCTCCTTATGAGTGGACCATCCCGGCCCCGCCGCTCGGCACCTATACTTATAGCGCCGTCGCGATCGACAACACCGGCAGCGTGAAGACCTCCACTCCGGTCAATGTGCAGGTCGCTCCTCCAGCGGGCAGCGGCGGCATGTTCTTCGATGGCGTCGACGACTACGTGACCTTTGGCGATAGTCCGGACCTGAAGCTGGCGGCTTTCACCCTGGAGTGCTGGTTCAAGCGCGAAGGAACCGGCGTCGCCGCCAGCACTGGCAGCGGCGGCATTTCCGCCATTCCGCTCATCACCAAGGGCCGCGGTGAAAGCGATGGCTCGCCCGTCGACTGCAACTACTTCATGGGCATCCGCGGCAGCGACAACGTGATCGCGGCCGACTTCGAAGACTATGCCACCGGCCTCAACCATCCGGTCGCCGGCAACACCCCGATCAAGCCGGGCATCTGGTACCATGCCGCCGTGACCTTCGACGGCAACGAATGGCGCATTTATCTGAATGGCAAGCTGGAGACGGTCGCGGAAACCGATGGCCAGATCCCGCGCTTCGACAGCATCCAGCACGCCGGTCTCGGCACCGCGATGAATTCCCTGGGCGAGCCGAGCGGCTACTTCCTCGGCTTCATGGACGAGGCTCGCATCTGGAACTATGCCCGTAGTGAGTCGGAAATCGCCGGCTCCATGAACCTGGAAGTCCCATCCGCTGGTGGCCTGGTCGGTCGCTGGGGCATGGATGAAGGGGTCGGAACTTCAGTTGGCACTGCCGTCGCCGGAGTTCTGACCAATGGCCCGCTCTGGGCCGGCGGTTACACCGATTTCGACCACAACATCCTTCCTTCCGTGACTCTGGACGCACCGCTTTCCGGCACGGTTGCAACGGTGGGAGACGCGCTCACGCTTTCAGCCACGCCAGCCGACACGGATGGCACGGTGACAAAGGTGGAGTTCTACGATGGCGGCCAGAAACTCGGCGAAGCTCTCACTCCTCCTTACTCCATCACCTGGACCGCGGCCGGTCTCAGCGATCACTCCATCACCGCCCGCGCCACGGATGACAAGGGCGGTTCGTCCGCCTCCACGGTCGCCACGGTCACAGTGCATCCCGTCGCCGGTCAGGGCGGCCTCTATTTCGACGGCCTCAACGACCGCGTCACCTTTGGACAGGCTCCGGAACTCGGTCTGCCCGAGTTCACCCTGGAGTGCTGGTTCAAGCGCGAAGACGGCGGCCTGCCCGCGGGCTCCGGGTCCGGTGGCATCACCGCGATTCCGCTCATCGCCAAGGGTCGCGGCGAGAACGACAACAATACGCTGAACTGCAACTACCTCTTCGGCATCCGCGCCAGCGACGGCGTCCTTTGCGCCGATTTCGAGGAAGGCCCCGCCGGCGCCAGCCCGGGCCTCAACCATCCGGTCGCCGGTACCACCGCCGTGCCGGTCGGTGTCTGGACCCACGCCGCCGCCACCTATGACGGCACCACCTGGCGTCTCTACCTGAACGGTCACCTGGAAGCGGAACTGAATGTCGGCCAGCCGCCGGCTTCGAACAGCATCCAGCACGCCGGGATCGGCACCGCCATGGATTCCACCGCCACGCCGCAGGGCGCCTTCCACGGCGTCATGGACGAAGTCCGCATCTGGAACCGTGCCCGCACTCTCAGCGAGCTCCGCACTTCCATGAACAGCGAGGTGCCGACTGCCAATGGTCTGGTGGCCCGCTACGCCATGGATGAAGCCAGCGGCAACACCATCACCAGCACCGCCGCCGTGGCGCTGCCCGGCACGCTGCTGGATGGCGTCTTCCGCACTGCGGGCGCTCCGCTCACCGGCGATGTCCCGCCTTCCATCACCACGGTCAGCCCGGCTGCCGGCGCGACCGGTCAGACGGCGACGACCAGCCTGGTGACCAATGTCACGGACCCGGATTCGCAGAAACTGACGGTGAAATACTACGGACGGCGTATCGGCACCGGCGCCCCGGGCGAGGACTTCTCCCTGGCGGTCATTCCGGACACCCAGTACTACTCGGCTGAAAAGAACGGCGGCAAGGCCTCCTTCTTCTCCGCCCAGACCGACTGGATCATCCAGGAGACCACGCCGCGCAACATCAGGTTCACCATGCACATGGGTGACATCAGCGATGATGGCGACGCCTATGAGTTCGAGTGGCTGAATGCCAAGGACGCCATGTATCGCCTGGAGGACCCGGCGCTGACGCTGTCGCCAAGCGGCCTGCCTTACTCGGTCGCCATCGGCAACCACGACCAGACCCCGAACGGCAATCCCGACGGCACCAGCCTCTACTTCAACAAGTACTTCGGCGTGAATCCCGCCGACAACACCAACCACTTCGCGGGCAAGCCTTATTACGGCGGCACCCAGTTCCAGGAAAACGCCGACAACAACTTCACCCTCTTCGAAGCGGGTGGCATTCAGTTCGTCGTCCTGAGCCTGGAATACGACGCCTCCCCGGACCAGATCGACCTCGACTGGGCCGACTCCATCCTGAAGGCCTACCCGACCCGCCGCGCCATCGTGGTCAGCCACCACATGGTGAACACCGGCAACCCGGCCACCTTCAGCCCGATGGGCAAGGCGCTCTATGATCGCCTGAAGAACAACCCGAACCTGTTCATCATGCACGGCGGACACATCCACGGGGAAGGCCGCCGCACCGATGTCTGGAACGGCCGCCCGGTCACCTCCATCCTGGCCGACTACCAGGGCCGCAACCGCGGCGGCGATGGCTGGATGCGCTTGATGGAGTTCTCGCCGAAGAACAACCAGATCCACGTGAAGACCTACTCGCCGGTTCTCGGCCAGTGGGAAACGGATGCTGACAGCGACTACCTTCTGGATGTGGATCTCCAGTCCGCCCTCGCAAGCTTCGCGGAAATCGGCCGCTCGGAAGATGTCGCCGCCGGTACCAACACCGCCATCGACTGGGCCAACCTCGATCCCGGCACCGTCTACGAATGGTATGCCGAGGTGAGCGATGGCACGACGTCCATCCGGGGTGACATCCAGCGCTTCACCACCGCGGCCGCCCCGGTGGCTCCGGCCGTGACGCTCGACTCGCCGGTCAATGGCGCCTCCTTCACGGAAGGCGCTCCGGTCGACCTCGCCGCCACTGCCTCGGATGCCGACGGCTCCATCGCCAAGGTCGAGTTCTACAACGGCACCGAAAAGATCGGCGAAGATGACGCCGCCCCGTATGAGTTCACCTGGAACGGCGCGACCGCTGGCAGCCACCTGATCCTGGCCAAGGCGATCGACAATGCGGGCCTCGTCACCACCTCGGAAGCCGCGACGATCAGCGTGATCGCCGCCAAACCGAAGGTCACGGTGATCGCTTCCGACGCGATCGCTGGCGAGTTCGGCGAGGATAAGACGCTGGTCTATACCTTTGAGCGCACCGGCAGCATCACCGCCGCTCTTGAGGTTCCGTTCACCCTCGGTGGCACCGCAACTTCGGGCGTGGACTTCACCGCCGTCTCCGGCACGGTGACCATCGCCGCAGGCGAGGCGAACGCGCAAGTGACCTTCACCGTCGTCCCGGACGATGCGGCGGAGGGCAATGAAACCCTCACCGTTTCGATCGCCGGCAGTGAGATCTTCGACGCAGGCAATCCGGCCTCCGCGACGGCCACCATCGCCGACAGGCCATCCCAGGCCTGGACCCACGACCAGCTCGTCGACACCACGCTCACCGGCCCGTCCGATGACGCCGACCACGACGGCTTCGCCAACCTGCTGGAGTATTACATGAAGACCCTCCCTGGCGACAACGCCAGCAGGGGCGTCTTCCTGGCTCTGCCGTCCGAAAGCGGTCTGATGAAGGTTCGCTATCAGCGCGGCAAGGACGTCGCCGACGCCACCGGCACGCTCCAGTGGTCCAGCGACCTGGTCACCTGGCATGCCTCCGGCGAAAGCGATGGCACCGCCACGGTCACCATCACCGAGCAGATCGTCTCAGCCGCTGACGAGAACCCGGAAATGGTTGAGTCGACCCTGAACCTGTCCACGGGCGCTGCCCCGGCCGGGATCTACGTCCGTCTGTCCGTCGAGTGATCACACCGCCATGCCGCTCAGGTTGCCACCGT
>JAQGPE010000737.1 GCA_028293225.1 Akkermansiaceae bacterium
ATCCGTGGAGCAGCTATCGCGGCGCAGCCGGCAGCTGGGCCATCTACCGCCAGGGGGCGGTGGCAAGCTGGGAGAATTTAAAGGAGTACGCCCTGATGTACCGGAATCCGAACATGACGACGAGTTCGTCCGGGACCAGCCGCATCAAGACGAACTCGGTGGCGATCGATGGTGACGCCTACAATTTCATTCACCGCGTCCGCATCCTGCCGGTCATCGCCCGCATCCAGTGGGTCTTCTCCTACTCGGCGAAGTCGGCGGCATCCGGAACGGTCACCCCTGGAATCCTGGTGAATCCCGTGATCACCATGTGGAATCCCTACAATGTGGAGATCACGATGCCGCAAGCGAGCGGCAGTTCGCCAACGGTGACCCTGTCGGTCGGCAAGCCGCTGCCGGTGGCCCTGAAGTTTGATATCAACGGAGCGCCGGGAGGCGCCTACCGCCCGTTGTTCGGAGCATCGACCAACTACGCTGGCACTCCATCCTATTCGGACGCCCAGACATTGACCTATCGGATCATGGGTCCTCTGACGCTGAAGCCAGGCGAGACCCGGGTTTTCAGTGGCGACCCATCAGGCGCGAGCGGGTCAAACCCTCCGCCTGCCGCTGCCCTGGACCTCAAAACAGGCTATCGTGCTGCGGGTGGCCATTTCTTCCCGATCGTGGGAACGGAGAAACAGCCCGGCACGGTGCCCGCGGGCAGCATGGTCAAGTGCGATGCCAAGTTCAACGTGGCCTATGACGACCTGAGCAAGGGCGTCGGCATCTACCTCGATATGTCGATCGACGGAACGAACCGCCTTGCCTACCGGATGACCTATTCGGAGGCCATGGCGGGCGCTGTCTATCAGGATCTCCCGGGGCTGGCCTCAGCCAGCCTGTCGAATGCGATTTCGACCCCGACCCCCTTCCTCTCGACGATCTTCGGCGCCCGCACCGCCAGCCGCACGCTGATCCCGACGAAGGGCTTTGTGCAGTCGAGCCCGCTGGTCAACTACACGGCGATGGGCGGCAAGGACAGGGTGGAGACCACGATCGGCAAGCACTACTTCGGGACCAATCATCCAGCGAACTCGCCGTTTGACTACAGCTTTGTGGAGCACAGCTCCGGCGGCGACGACTACCTGCCAAACGTCAACGAGTCCTCGCAGAGCGGCTACATCGTGAGCGGCTTCAACAAGGCGAAAGGCCTGTCGCGGTGCGTGATCGCGGAAATCCCCACCCGCCCGCTGCAGTCGCTGTGCGAACTCCAGAACTGGGACATGCGGTATGAAAATCCGATCCCTCCGTATGCGTTCAATCTGATCGGCAATAGCGATGCGACACCGCTGGTTTCATCGAATGTGGTGGTGGAGACGACCAATGCCAGCAACGCGCAGAACCTCCAGCACGATGACAGCTACTGTGCGAACCACATCTTCTTCGACGATTGGTTCTTCTCCTCGATCTCGCCCGATCCGGATTCCTTTGGCGCGAACGGCCGGGATGTGAAGACCACCTTTGCCGACTTCCTGAGCGGCAAGAAGAGCCTGGGCAATAATGCCTATAAGCCCATCGCCGCCGATACGGGCCTGGACTCCGGCGCCGCCGGGCAGGTCTATGCGGATCACGTCAAGACTTCCGACGGCTGGAAGACCATCGCATCCCGCCTGGAAGTGGAAGGCATGTTCAACGTGAACTCGACCTCGGTGACGGCATGGACGGCCCTGCTCGGTCACGCCCGCAACCAGTGCGTTCCTTTCTACCAGAGCCAGGGGACCTCCTGGTCGGTCGGTGTTTCCGGAAAGACGGATCATCCGATCAGTCGCTTTGCAGTCTCCGGCGATGTCCAGGCGGGAGAATCGGGTTCATCCGGCAGCTTCCCCGGGGCTTCGGAGTTCACCGGCTACCGCGTGCTGGACGACGCGCTCATCGCCCGCCTTGCGCAGGAGGTGGTGAAGCAGGTCCGCCAGAGGGGTCCTTTCCTCTCGCTCTCGGAGTTTGTGAACCGGCAGTTGTCGACGGGCGATCTCGCTATCGCGGGCACGGTTCAGGCCGCGCTGAATGAAATCGCCAAGGGCGGCGGATCCAATCCTTACGCTTACCTGCAGACCGCCTCGCTGGATGCGACTTCGAACCTGAAGCTGGCCAGCGAAGCAGAGTATAAATATCCGGAGGCGGCCAATGGGAAGAGTTCGTTCGGCTTCCCCGGCTGGACGCGCCAGGCCGATGTTCTGCGGCCGCTGGCTCCGATCCTTTCAGCCCGTGACGATACGTTCGTGATCCGTACCCACGGAGACGCCCGGGACGACAACGGCAAGATCATCAGCTCCGCGACCTGCGAAGCGGTGGTCCAGCGCACCCGCGACTATGTGGACTCGAAGGACGCTTCGGATCTCGCAACGCCTCCGACCTCTGACATCAATAAAACTTTTGGACGTCGCTTCGAAGTGGTGAGCTTCCGCTGGCTTCTTTCGGAGGAAATCTGATACGTTCCCATCATGCGCTTCCTGACTCTGCTGCTCAGCCTTCTGCCGCTTTCCTCGTTCGCCCAGGAGGCGGGTCACCGCACCTGCCGCCTGCTCTTCCTCGGGGAGCGGGGCAATGCTCCCGCAACCCTGCAACTCTTTGACGGCAAGACCAGCCAGCTGGTGGATCTGCCCCGGATGAATCTGTCCAAGAACTACCGCCTGCCGCCCGGCGCGATCAACGTCAGCCTGCTGACCTCGCCGCCGGCGCCGGACCAGCCGCTTCCAGCCGGAACTCCCACGGTAGCCGTAGGAGAAAAGACCGAGACCTTCTACCTGCTGCTGACACCGGACGCGACGAACAAGGTCATACCGCTGAGGATGCAGCTGATTGATGCGTCGAGCACCGGCTTCAAGCCGGGTCAGATGATGTGGTATAATCTGACTCCGCTCGACGTCTTCGGAAAGCTGGGCACGCAGCAGGTGAACATCAAAGGCCGCTCGAAATCGATCACCGATGCGCCCGCGAAGGGCAACGAGGACTACAATGTGGATCTCTCCTTCCGGATGGCTGGCGATCCGAAGACGTATCCGATCTGCGAGACTCACTGGATTCACGATCCTGCGGCCCGCAGCGTGACGTTCCTGTTCAGCGAGGCCGGCAGCAAGGTGCCGCGGGTGCTTTCGTTCCGCGATAATCCGGAGCCACCGGACAAGGATAAGGAGTCCAAGGGGCAGTGAGCTTTTTGGAAACCGAGGCTCTGATTTCAATGAACGGATGAGGCACCGCCGTGAACGTATTGAACTCCCGACGGGCTCCTCGTTCCGGGTGATCGAGTGGGCGCGCAGCGTCGATGAAGTCCAGGTGGTGATGGATGATGGCCGGCGGGTGGCTTCCCAGGGGGAGGGCACCCACTGGCACTATCATCCGGAGATGGAGCTGACCTGGTTCTCGCAGGGCGAGGGGCTGCGGTTCATCGGCGACCACATCGGGCCGTTTACCGCGGGGGACCTGGTGCTGGTCGGGCGCAGGCTGCCGCACCACTGGCAGATCCGCGGGGAATCGTCCGGCGTCTCCGTGCAGTGGCACTATCCGGAGGGCCATCCGCTGTGGGCGATCCCTGAGTTGCGGCCTCTCGCCGCGCTCTTTGCCGCCGCGCAGCACGGTCTGCATTTCCCGGCGACGACCGCCGGGCGGCTCGGGGCACGGATGACCGGCATGGCCCGGTTGACCTCCGGGCCGGAGAGGTTCGCGGCGCTGCTGATGATCTTCGCGGATCTGGCGGCGTCGCTGGGCGAGGTGCAGGAGCTTTCGTGCCGGTCCTTCGCGCCGCCGCCGGAGGACTCGCCGCACCATGACGCGATCCGGGATGCGGTGGGCTATTTGCTGCGATCCTTCCGCGAGCCGGTCTCACTGGAAAAGATGCTGGAGATCACCCGCATGACCAGGCCGACCTTCTGCCGCCAGTTCCGGCTGCACACCGGTCACAGCTTTTCGGAGTTCCTGAACCGGGTGCGCCTGCATGCCGCCTGTCGCGATCTGAAGTCCGGCAGCAAGCCGGTGATCGACATCGCGCTCGACAGCGGCATCAGTCAGGTGTCGTTTTTCAACCGCCTGTTCCTGCGGGAAATGGGCTGCACGCCCAGCCAGTACCGGCGGACCGGGGCGGCGAAGGCTCAGATGGATTTCCGCCAGGGATAGAGTTCGGCGAGCTTGAGGCAGTCCGGAATCGGGCGCAGGCCCTGGGACGGCGCCGGATGCGAGAGGCAGGCCGCCGCGGTGCACATGGCGAGGCGCAGGCGCTGATCGAGTGTCTGGCCTTCATGCAGGGCGTGGAGATAGCCGGCCGCAAAGGCGTCACCCGCTCCGGTGGCGCCCTGACAGTAGCCGTGCGGAATTTCGAGGGAGGGCTGGTAGTGAGTCGTATGATCGGAAGTGGCCGCGACGGCCCCTCCCTCGAAGTGGATCACCACGCTGCGGGCGACTCCCCAGCCGAGCAGTTCGGTGGCGGCCTTCTCAAGGAGGGCGATGTCGCGGGTGTCGAGGGTGGCGGAAAGGATCATGCCCGCTTCGATTTCATTCAGCAGCAGGTGATCGACGTGAGGCAGCGTGCTGCGGGCGATTGCCTGGAAATGGGGATGCGGGGTGCTGACGAAATCCACACTCGTCGCGAAGCCGGCCTGTCGTGCCCGCTCCATAAGGATTGCGGCGCGGCATGAGCCGTCGCCGTCAAAACGGTCGAAGCGGTCCAGCAGCA
>JAQGPE010000791.1 GCA_028293225.1 Akkermansiaceae bacterium
TCTCCGGCACAGGCGGTTAGCCTTTGTTCGAACCCGGCATCGGTCACCCGGCCCGCCAAGGTGCAGAATTGCCGCAGTTCCCGGCGGTTCTTTCCCGTCACGATCCGGAGCAGGGTTTCCCTCAACCTCTGGCGGTCACCCTCCTGGAGAGGCGCCCGCTTCAGAGCCTTGATCAGCTTCTCCTTCAGGTAACCGGAGCGGTGATACCACGGATCGACTTCAAGAAAGGCAACCGCATCTAGAACCGCAGAACGATCGCCCCCGCGAAGCAGAACCAGGTAGTCGTCCTCCCACAGGCGATCCAAAGGACTGGGCCGCTGGTGAAAATGCTTACAGGTCTGCGCCCAGATCGCAAACTCCGCCGGCCCGGCATCGCGCGTCAGGTAAGTCTCACGAATCTGTTCATAAAGCTCCCGCTCGATCCGCGCTTCTTCCTCAATGATGGCCGCAGTCAAGGAAGCCGTGCTCATCAGGCAAAGACCTCCAGCACCGGCTGGCCGGTGTCGGCGAACCTGAAGGGACGCCCTGACGGCGACATGACCACCTGGTCGTGCTGGATACCCAGGGCGTGGGCGATGGTCGCATTGAAGTCCTGCACCTTGACGGGCTTCTCCTTCACCTTCTCGCCCTTCGGATCGGTCTCGCCATACTTGATGCCGCCTTTGACGCCGGCGCCGGCCAGCAGGCAGGAGAAGGCTTCCGGGTGGTGGTCGCGGCCGTTCTTGTGCTCGGCCTTGATCTCCGGGGTGCGGCCGAATTCCGTGGCCACCACGACCAGCGTATCCTTCAGCATGCCCTTTTTATCCAGATCGTTGATGAGGGCCGCGTAGGCCTGGTCGAACTCCTTGCAGCGCCCTTCCACGGCGGTGAAATTGTCGAAGTGGGTATCCCATCCGCCGAGCTGGACTTCCACGAAGCGGACGCCGTGCTCCACCAGGCGGCGCGCCAGCATGCAACCCTGGCCAAACCGGCTGGCGCCATAGAGATCGCGGGCCTCCTTCGGCTCGTCCTTGATGCTGAAAGCCTTCAGATCCTTGCTGTTCATCAGCTTGATCGCCTCCTGATAGAGGTCCTGGTAGGACTTCACGTCGGCGTTCTCATACTGATCGTGGAAGCGCTTGTTGAGACGGTCGGCTAGTGAAAGCCGCCGGTCGAACTGATCCTTCGAAAGTCCATCCGGCAGATGCGAATCCTGCAGGCCCTCGTTCGCATTGCCGATCGGCGCCGCGGAATACTTCGCCCCGAAAAACCCGCCGCCGGAGAACTCCGCCGAAGAATCGATCGCCACGTACCCGGGAATCTCCGGATTGTTCCTTCCGCCAAGCATCATCACCCAGGCGCCCAGGGAAGGATGCTTCACCGTGCCGCGCATGTTGTAGCTCGTATGCATGACGTAGGTGCCCTGCTCATGAGCGCCCTGCTGGGAGGTCATGGAATTCACCACGCAGACTTTGTCCATGACCTTCGCGGTCTGGGGCAGATACTGCCCGATCATCACGCCGTCGGCCTTGGTCGGAATCGCCTCCAGCGGCCCCATCACCTCCTTCTTCTTCGGCTTCGGATCGAAGGTGTCGAGATGGCTCATCCCGCCGCCCATGAAAAGGTAGATGATGCTCTTGGCCTTCGCTCCGGCGGCCGGAGTGATCAACGGTTCGCCACTGGCGATGGTGCCGCCGAGCATCGGCAGGACATTCACGCCGAGATACCACTTCGCGGCGGTCGCCATGAAGCGGCGGCGGCTGAATTCATCCGGCAGTTTGAAATCTGGAACGTTCATGGCTCGCTGGGGTGATTGGGGAAAAATGGCTTACTGGACGAAGAGGAATTCGGAGGACATGACCAGGGCGGACACGATGTTGCGATAGGCTTCTTTCGGCGAAGCCTTCACCTCGTCGAGCATCCAGTTCATCTCCTCGTCAGAGGGCGGCCGGCTGAAGATGGAGATGTAGAGACGGCGGATCTTCTCCTTGTCGTTGCTGGCCTCATCCAGTCCCTTGTAAAGCGCGGCCGATGGATTGTTAACCAGCTGCTTTTGAACGTAGCCGTTCATCAGCGACAGCACCTGCCCCACGTTCGGATCACGTGAAGCACCCTCCACGATCTCGCGATCGGACTGACCGAAGAGACCCAGCAAATGTTCACGGGGAGCGGGGCTCGGCAGCTCGGAAGCGCGCACCTCCGCCTTCGAGTCGTAGGTCTGCGCGCCGGCCATCATCGCCATCTGGCCATCGGCTTTCCCGGCAGCGCCCTCCGCCTTCACCTGCTGCAAAAGCTTCTCATAGTAGGAGCGGACTTCCTTCTCGTTCTTCAGCGCCAGGACCTCCTGGGAGAGCTGCTCCATGTTCTTCTTCCCGACCAGCACCGGCTTGCCGTTGACATAAATGCGATCGTCCAGGGCGCGGCGCGGCTTCTTGTCCGGGTCGCCGCCGGAAAGAGTGATCAGGGAATCCCAGATCTGCTCGGCGGAAAGCCGCTGCAACTGGCGGCCGTGGAAGTCGTCGCCGGTCGCCACCTTGGATGGCTGCGGGTTCGGCACAAACTGGAAGGTTTTGGTGTTGAGCAGGATCTTCTGATAGGCGCGCAGGTCGTAGTTCACCTCGACCATCAGGCTGATCAAGTACTGCATCAGCTGCGGATTCTGCAACTCCTTCGCCTCCTTGTAATCGTCCACCGGTTCATAGACGGCGCGGCCCATCACCCGCTTCCACATCCGGTTGGCAATGACCGACGGGAACTGATCGCCGGTCCGGCCGGTCACCCATTCCGCCAGCTTCATGCGGCCCTTGCCGTCCTCGCGCCGTCCGGAGGTCCGCAGCGTTTTGCCGAAGGGCGTTTTGCCGCCGATCGTGTCGCCCGGCTGCCCGTCCTTCTTGTATTGGAAATCTTCCGGCAGCTTGATCAGGCCATCGCCGGTGCCACCGAGACTCAGCCCGTAGACCTTGTCCCAGATCACCTGGGCGACGCTGTAGTCGAGCGATTTCCGGGTCTCGGCATCGCCCTTCTCCAGGCCCTCCCACAGGTTCTTCATGTTGTCCTGCCGCAGCGTCTGCTGCCCGGCGGTGAAGGCGGCTAGTTCGTAAAATTGAATGCGCTCCGCCCCGCCAAAGGGATCGTCGTGGCACTGCGCGCATTCCATCCGCGAGCCCAGGAAAACCCGCATCGAGTTCGCCAGGTTGTCCAGCGGCATGCCGCGGTCGCGCGTGTAGTAGCCGACCGCCGCGGTCTCCTTGCTCCAGCCGTCGCCTTCCGCGGACAGCAACCGGTTGGTCATTTCATCCCACGGCATGTCATCGGTGACCGCCTGGCGGATCCAGTTGCGATACGCGTCGAAATTCGCATTGAAACCCGACTTGCGGTCGGTCACGCGAAAGAGGTCGAAAGCCCAGTTACTCATCGAACTGGAGTAGCCCGGCGACTTGATCAGGTAGTCGATCAGCTCCTTGCGTTTGGCCGGCGAATCCATCTCCAGGAAAGCCCGGGCTTCCTCGCCCGTCGGAATGCGTCCCGCCGTCACCAGAAACGCCCGGCGCAGGAACGTCGAATCATCCGTCACCTGCGGCACCTCCAGCTTCTCCTGGTGATACCAGGCCGCCACGAAGGTATCGATCGTCCGCGACGCTTTTGCGATGAACGCAGGGTCCTCGTAGGGCTTCGGCTTTTCATCCGCCGCGAAAGCCAGGGACGTACCTGCTCCCAGCAGGATGAGCGCTCCGGTCACAAATCGTTTCATGGGTTATGCAATTTGGTCGCTTCGTGCGCATTCGCAAACAAAACCGTCAGGCGCGTGACGACGTTTTGAATGCAGCCCTTCCGAAGCAAAAGGACGGGTCTTAGGACTATAACGCGCGGTGCTTTCATTCTCTTTGTCATACATTCAACCGGGGCACCCTGGGACCGGCAGATGGAGGTTGTTCTGAGGTCCCCGGATGGCTAGGCTGGGCGCCTCACCCTGCCTTCCCGCCTACTCCCAGGCCCGCTCCCGCCCCTGCATGCCCCTTTCCCCAGAGCCATGTGATTCCGCCGTCGAGGTGGGAGTGGAGGAAACTTTTTCCTCGGTGATGGCTGAGCGGGCGCGCGAAAATCCGGATGCGCTGGCGTTGAGATTTCTGGGCGACGGGGAGCTTGAAACGGAGATGACGACCTATGCGGAGCTGCAGCGCCGCGCTTCAGGCCTCGCCGCAGCCCTGCTCGATGCGGACGCCGCCGCCAAGCCAGTGCTGGTCGCGCATGCTCCCGGCATCTCTTTCATCGCCGGCCTCCTCGCCTGTTGGCAGACCGGGGCCATCGCCGTCCCCTGCTATCCGCCCCAGGGCAGGCGGCATCGTGAACGGCTCGCCGCCATCCTGGCAGACAGCCGCGCCGGGCTGGCCCTGGCCGACCCGGCGCAGCACAGCGCCTTGGAAGCGATGGGGCTCGCCGTCGTCACCGCGAGCAGAAATGAAAGGCTCCCAGCCGCCATTTCTCATCCCGGTCCCTGTCTGCTTCAATACACCTCCGGCTCCACGAGCCAGCCGAAGGGCGTCCGGATCAGCCACGCGAATCTTCTCCACCAGGTCCGGGAAACCCGTCGCGGGCTGGCTCCGCTCGGCCTGACCTCCGCGCTGTCGTGGTTGCCGCCCTACCATGACATGGGGTTGGTGCTGAAGATCCTGCTGTCCCTGGAAAGCGGCATCCCCCTGACCCTGATGGCGCCAGAACGCTTCATCCAGTCGCCCCTGCGCTGGCTGCAAGCCATCGACCGCTACCGGATCGGGTTCAGCGGCGGTCCGAACTTCGCCTTCGATCTGTGCGCCCGCGCCGCGGCCGCCGCTCCGGAACGCCTCGCCAACCTCGACCTTTCCTCCTGGAAAGCGGCCCCTTGCGGCGCCGAGCGGGTCCGCCCGGAAACCCTCGACCGCTTCGCGAAAATCTTCGCCCCCTGCGGCTTTCGCAAAGAGGCCTTCCTGCCCGGCTATGGCCTCGCCGAGGCGACCCTGATCGTGGCCGCGAAACGCCCCGGCACCCCTGCCGTCATTTCCAGGGGATTGGTCTCCTGCGGCCCCCCTCTCGGCGGCATGGAAGTCCGCATCGCCCCCTCCGGCGAGATCCAGGTCAAGGGTCCCAGCGTCGCCGCCGGCTACGGCTCGGAGGAGTTTGCTCTCGATGACGGCTGGCTCCCGACCGGCGATCTCGGCTTTCTGGAAAACGGCGAACTCTTCGTCGAAGGGCGACTGAAAGACCTGCTGATCATCGACGGCGTCAACCATTCTCCGGAAGATCTGGAACGTGCCGCCACCGCGGTTTCGCAGAGCCTGGCCGGGGCCGGCAATGCGGCCTTTTCCATTGAACTCGGCGACAGCGAGCAGGCGATTATCGCCCAGGAAACCCCGCTTGCCGGCGAGGCCGCCTACGCCGAACTCTGCCGGGCCATTCGCGCGGAAATCGGCGAGACCACCGGCGTCCATCTCTCCCGGATCCTCCTCGTCAGGCAGGGCCTGCTGCCGCGCACGACCAGCGGCAAGATCCGCCGTGCGGCCACCAGGGAAGCCTTCCTGAACGGCGAGCTGAGGCTCCTTTTCAACGACGCCCAGTTTCCGCCGCCTGCCGAAACCGGTCTCACCCCCGCCGAAAACGCCAGCTTCGAACTGCTCTGCGAAGCGCTCCGGGAAGCGACGGCCCAGCCCGCGCCCCGGCCGGCGGACGACCCCGCCAGCCACGGCCTCGGCTCGATCGACGTCACCCGTGTCGCCGCCGTGCTGAAGGAGCGCACCGGCATCGTCCTGCCGGTCGGTGAGTTCTTCGCCGCACGCTCCTTCGGCGACCTCGCCCGCGCGATTGCCGCGAAAGCACCGGGCTCCATCCCCGCCCGCATCCCGTCACGGCCGGCCGATGCCGAACCGGTTCTCAGTCACTCACAGGAGCGGATGTGGTTCCTGCATCAGCTCGATCCCCACAGCGCGGCGTATCACGTCTTCGGCGCTCTGGAAATGGAGGGACCGCTCGATGTTCCGGCGCTCGACCAAGCCTACCGGGCCATCCTCGAGCGTCACGAAATCCTGCGCAGCCGTCACGGCAACCGCGATGGCCGCCCGTCCGTCCGCATTTCCCGCGACGCCCCCGGTCTCACCCGGGAGACGATCACGGCCGAACAGATCGAAACCCGCCTGCGCGAGTTCGCCCGCACGCCCTTCGATCTCGCAGAGGATTCCCCGGTGCGGGCCCTGCTGCTTTCGACCGGTCCCGCCCACCATGTGCTGGCCCTGTGCGCCCACCACATCGTCGCTGACGGCTGGTCGATCCGCCTGCTGCTGCGCGAACTCTTTGACGGCTACCGCGGCATCGCTCCCTCGACAGAGTCGGCGACCAGCTACCTCGACTACGCCGCCTGGCACCGGACCTGGATCGAGGCCGGTGGCGCGGACCCGGAAGTCGCCTACTGGAAACAGCGACTCGCCGGCGCGGAAGGCAGCATCACCCTGCCCATCGATTTCCCCCGCCCTGCCCGGCCGTCGTCGCATGGCGATGCCGTCGGCGTCCGCATCCCCACGGAATTGCTGGCCAAGCTCAACCAGCTCGCGGCCTCGCGGCGGGCCACGCCCTTCGCGGTCTTTCTCGCCGCCTTCCAGCTCTTCCTCGCCAAGCACGGCGGCGGCTCCGCCCCGGTGATCGCCCTGCCGGTGGCGAATCGCCATCACCCCGGCAGCGGCGAGCTGTTCGGAACCCTGGTCAACACGCTGCCCTACCGGCTGGAAATCCACGGCGACGAGTCCTTCGTCCAGCTCGTCGACCGCGTCCGCGACGCCACCTTCGCGATGCTCGCCGCCCAGGATGCGCCCTTCGAACGGATCATCGAAGCCGTCCAGCCCGAGCGCGCCCTGGACCACTCGCCACTGGCGCAGGTCATGTTCGACCACCAGGAAATCCCCTTTGCCACCTCCTGGCCCGGCGGCCTCACCTGCCGTCCGCTGCTGGCGCACCGGGGCGCGGCCCAGTTCGATCTCTCCCTGCTGTTGTTCGCCCTTCCGGACTACCACGAGCTGTTCCTGGAGTTCCGCACCGACCTCTTCACCCGCGAGACCGCGACCACCCTGCTGGAGCGCTTCATGGTGCTGCTGGACGATGCCCTCAGCGTCCCGGCTTCGCAGCCGTGTGAGATCGCCGTGCTCACCACAGCCGACCGGCACAAGCTCCGCAAATGGTCGCATGGCCCGGAGATCGAGGAATTCCTCGGTTGCATCCCACTCAACGAAATCCGCGAGACCGCGCTCAACTCCCCGGCAAAAACCGCCGTCCATTGCGGCGGCCAGTCGCTGACCTACGCGGCTCTGCTGGAACACGCCACCCGCCTCGCCCTTCACCTGCGGAGGCAGGGAGTCACCCCCGGCGACCGCGTCGCGGCGATGCTGGAGCGCGATGTCCATCTGCCCGCCGCCCTGCTCGGCATCTGGATGACGGGGGCGGCCTACGTCCCGCTCGATGCCGCGAATCCACCGGAGCGCCTCGCCTGGATCCTGGAAGACCAGCATCCGGTCAAAGTACTAGCCTCACCGTTGCTCGTCGCCACCCTCCCTGCCGGAACCGAAGTCATCGAACACGCCGACCACTACCCGGTCGCGACGGAAGACTTCACCTTCGAAAAACCGCCGGCCGCCCAGCCCGCCTACATCCTCTACACCTCCGGCTCCACCGGCCGGCCCAAGGGCGTGGTGGTCTCCCACGGCGCGCTCGGCAATTTCCTGCTCTCCATGCAGGAACAGCCGGGCATCACTTCCGCGGACCGGCTTGCCGCGGTCACTACCGTTTCCTTCGACATCTCGGCGCTGGAGCTGTTCCTGCCGCTTCTCACCGGCGCCACCATCGACCTGATCCCCGCC
>JAQGPE010000025.1 GCA_028293225.1 Akkermansiaceae bacterium
GTGGCTCAGCGGCGGCGTCGGCAGCGACTACTATTGCCCCGCTGATCTCGATGCCGAAACCACCGCGAAAGTCCAGGCCGCTGCCCTCGCTGGCCACCGCTCGCTCGAGATCGAGGTCTACTCGCGCGTCGACGTTCTCCTCGACGCCGCCGGAAATCCTTTCGTGCTCGAAGCCAACACCATCCCCGGCATGACCGAGACCAGCCTGCTGCCGAAGTCCGCTGCCGCCCACGGCATCGACTTCACGGAGCTGTGCCTCCGCATCGCCGATCTCTCCCTTGCTCTGCGAACCCGTTAGACCGTCATGTTCAAACGCCGCACCTCGAAGCCGAATCGCAACCAGCAGCTCACCCGCCTGCAGGCGCACGTCATGTCGCCGCGCATCGCCTGGTTCGGCTTCCTGGGAGCGTGCTCGCGTGCGGCTAAGATCCTGCTGATCCTCGGCGTCCTCGCGCTGGCCGGCTACGGGATCTGGCGTGGCGCTCAGCGCGCCCTCTTCAACAACGAGGAGTTCCGCCTGCAGGCGATCCACCTGACGCCAAACACCGCGCTCGATGAGCGCCGCCTGGTCCAGATCGGCAACATCGACATCAATGGCACCCTCTTCGACTGCAACCTCGACGAGATCGAAAAGCGCCTGCTCGCCCTGCCGGAAATCGAGTCCGCCGAGGTGAAGCGCGAGTTCCCCGGCACCCTGCTCGTCAAGGTGGTGGCCCGCCAGCCGGTGGTGTGGGTTTCCTCGCCGCGGCAGGATCCGCCGGTGCTGCCGCGCGATCCGCAAAGCGGCCTGGTCGTCGACCACACCGGCTTCGCCTATCGCTGCCCGGCCGGCCAGTTGCAGGCCGCCCAGGATCTGCCGGTCATCGAGCTCGCCGCCGGCGCCGATGGCTCTTCTCCGCTGGTCCCCGGTGAGAAGGTCCATCACCCGCAGTATGACCGCGCGATGGCCCTTCACGGAGTGGCCTGCGCCGCCTCGCCCGATGCCGCGGGCTGGATCGACACCATCCGCCAGAGCCGCGACTGGTCCATGGAAATGACCTCGCACGATGGCATGAAGGCCACCTTCGGGCTGGGCGACCAGGACCGCCAGATGCAGGATCTCATCTCGGCGGTCGAGCACTCGCGCACCACCGGCGAACCGATCGCCAGCATCAATCTCATTCCCCGCAATCACCTTCCGGTTCTGCTCAAGGACGGCTCCGCCCCGCGCGCCGTTCTCATCGCCGATCCCGACACCACCCCCAAGGGCTCACCCAACCGCCGCGACACCGACCTCAAGCAGCTGATCAACCGCCGCTGAGGGACCCGATACCGGCTCTTTCCACTTCCTCCTTTCCGTTCTCAAACCGTCATGGCTCGCTCCAAGATTCACGTAGGCCTCGAAATTGGCACCAGCAAGATCTGCATGGTCGTCGGGGAGGTGAAGTCCGACGGCTCGGTCAAAATCCTCGGCGTCGGGCAGTCGAAATCCGTCGGCGTCAAAAAAGGCGAAGTCTTCGATTTCCCCCAGGTCCGCACCTGCGTGAAGGACGCCCTGGTGAAAGCGGAAGACGCCAGCGATGTCGAAATCGGCAGCGTCTTCCTGGCCATCACCGGCTCCCACATCCAGGGCGTCAACAGCCGCGGCAGCTTCCGCCTGCCCGATGGCGAGAGCGTCATTGAAGAGGACCACGTCCGCGAAGCCCGCGAGATCGCCCGCAACGTCGCGATCCCCCAGGACAACATTTACCTGCACCACATCATCCGCCGTTTCGCGGTCGATGGCTTCGAACACGCCAGCAGCCCGATCGGCCTCTCCGGCCGCACCGTCGAGGCCGACTTCCACGTCATCCACGGCAAGCGCTCGCAGATCGAGAACCACATGAAGTGCGTCCGTGAGATCCCGCTGGACCTCGACCAGGTGGTCTTCTCGCCGATCGCCGCGGCCCAGATCGCCCTCGACCGCGAGGCCCGCGAACGCGGCGCGCTGGTCATCGACATCGGCGGCGGCACCACCGACTACGCCTTGTATCTCGACGGCGCGATCGAAGCGTCCGGCTGCATCCCCGTCGGCGGCGACCACATCACCAACGACATCCACCTCGTCACCGGGCTGGCCTTCTCGAAGGCCGAGACCCTGAAGATCCGCGAGGGCAACGCCTCCGCCGATCCGGCCCTGTCGGTGGGCACCATCAAGATCACCGACGAAAAAGGCTTCGCGGAGGCCGAGGTGAAGCGCCAGCTGCTGAACGAAATCATCCGCCAGCGCCTGGAGGAAACCCTCCGCCTGCTGGTCCGCCGCCTGCCCCCGGGCTCGGTCGAAAAGATCGGCACCGGTGTTTTCCTTTCCGGCGGCACCAGCCTCATGCGCGGCTTCGGCGAACTCGCCCACTCCGTTTTCCAGCGTGAGATCTACCGCCCGGAGCCTGCCGAACTCAGCGGCATGCAAGCCAATTTCAGGGAACCGCAGTACACCACGGCCCTCGGACTGATCCGCTACGCGCAGATCGTCGAGGCCGAGTTCGAACCCAAACGCGGCGTCTTCAGCCGCATGATCGGTGGCATTTTTTCCCGTTAAACTCTTCACTCTTTCTTCCAAATGATCGAATTCACCCGCGACCCCCAGAACACCATTCCCTCATCCTCCGTGAAGATCGTCGGTCTCGGCGGCGCGGGGGCGAACATGCTCGACCGCGTGGTCCTGGATGGCATGGACGGCGCTGAAATGCTGGCCATCAATACCGATATCCGCACGCTCGCGGGTTCGGTGGCCAAGGACCGCATCCAGCTCGGCCGCAATCTCACCAAGGGCCTCGGCGCCGGTGGTGATCCGGAACTCGGCCAGCAGGCCATCCTCGAAGCCGAGACCGAAGTCCGCGCCGCCCTGAAGGGCCGCAAGATCGTCTTCCTCTGCGTCGGCCTCGGCGGCGGCACCGGCTCCGGCGCCTCGCCGATCGTCTGCCGCATCGCCCGCGAAGAAGGCGCCTTCGTGGTGGTCTTCGCCACCATGCCCTTCGCTTTCGAAGGCCGCCGCCGCCGCGAGCAGGCCGACACCGCGCTGAACGAACTCGCCGTGCTGTCGAACGCCCTGGTGACCTTCGACAACAACCGCATGGGCGAGCTGGTCCTCGCCAAGCAGGGCATCCACGAAGCCTTCTCCGCCGGCGATCGCATGATCTCGGAAAGCATCAAGGCGGTGATCCGCCTCGTGATCCGCCCGGGCCTGATCCACGTCGGCCTCGACGAACTGATGACCGCGCTGCGCACCACCCGCTCCCGCTGCCTCTTCGGCTCCGGCATCTCCACCGGCAAGGACCGCGCCGCGAAAGCACTGCGCAATGCCCTTTCCAGCCCGCTGCTCGACCAGGGCTCGCTCCTCAAGGATGCCGAGACCGTCCTCGTCCACCTCTGCGGCGGCGAAGACCTGACCCTGTATGAGATCGAGTTGCTGATGCAGAGCCTCTCGAAGCACGTCCCGGCCAAGGCCCACGTGCTCTTCGGCG
>JAQGPE010000035.1 GCA_028293225.1 Akkermansiaceae bacterium
GCCGGCGTGAAGAAGCAGTCTCTGGTGGTCGCGGTGAATGACCACCGCACGGAGGTCTCCGGTGGCTCGCGCGCCGACCGCTACTACGGACGCTGCCGCCTGGGGCTCTATGGCATTCCCACGCCCATCCTCGATCCCAAACTGACCGTCTCGGACCGCCTCTCTGAGCAGATCAAGGCGGGTCTGGAGGGCCAGGGGGCTCACGTGCGGATCAGTAAGACCAAGCGCTTCGAGAATCCCACCCCGCTGCCCCTGTCGATGACCGACAAGTCTCTGACGATCCGGCTGAACAATGTTTGGATGGACTTCGCGAATCCGATGACCGGCAACGAGTCGATCCTCTATTTTGAAGCCACCGCCCTGGTGATCCAGCCGGGCACCCGCGGGACCAGCGGCCCCAAGGCAAGCGTGACCCGGAAATACGAGAAGAAGTTCCGCTACGATAGCCACGACTCGCTCCTCAACCAGGGCATCAAGACCCTTCAGCCGGAGTTCACCCAACTGCTGAACGACCCCGCCATCCGCAAGGCGCTTTCCAGCAACTGAAGGTTCATGAATCCACGCGGCCGGGTGTGTCTGCCCGGTCGCGGCTTTCTTCCTTGCTGCCCTCGTGCCGGTCGAAGATATCTTGGCGCGAAGATGAACTCACCCTCCTTCAATCCCTACGCCTCCTCCCCGGTCTTCACGACCCCGCTGGAGACCCGCACCGACTTCGTTCGGAAGACCTACTGGCACCTGGCCGGCGCCATCGTCGCGTTTGCCATCCTTGAAGCGCTCCTGCTGGCCGTCGTTCCCGCTCAGGCGGTCTTCAGCTTGCTGGCAGTCAGTCCATACAGCTGGCTCGCCGTTCTGGGAGCGTTCATGGGCGTCTCCTGGCTGGCCAACAAGTGGGCTTACGGCGGTGCGACGCCGGGGATGCAGTACGCAGGCCTCAGCCTCTACGTGCTGGCGGAGTCGGTGATTTTCCTGCCGATGATGATGCTCGCCATCCGCATGGATAACGGAGCCATCGGCAAGGCCGTGGTGGTCACCGGCGGCATGGTGCTCGGCCTCACCTGCATTGCCTTCACCACCCGCAAGGACTTCACCTTCCTCGGCGGCTTCATCAAGATCGGCTGTTTCGTGGCGTTTGCCCTGATTGTGGCGTCCATCTTCATGCCGGGTTTCCTCGGCGGCGGCCTGAGTCTCTGGTTCTCCATCGCGATGGTGGTCCTGGTCTCCGGGATGATCCTCTACCAGACCAGCCAGATCATGTATCACTACGCTCCGGGGCAGCACGTCGCCGCGGCGCTCTCGCTGTTTGCCAGCGTCGCCACGCTGTTCTGGTATGTGCTGCGCATCTTCATGCGCCGGAACTGATCGACCTTTCGGAAGGGAGCGGGATGGCCCGCTCCTTTTCATCCCTCTTCCCGCCCGTGAAACTCTCGTCCGGAGAGCCGGATCCCTACGCGACCCCGAAGGAAGAGGGCTCTGCTCTCTCAAGACCCGTTCTCGTAAAGTGGAAGGCGGATTGTTCGCGCATCGGCCTCTTCTTCGGAATCATCTTCGCCGTATCCGGCAGCTTTCTCGCCTGTGACTGCGCAGGCTTCTATTTCCTCGCGGCCTTTTTCTTCCTCGGCCCCCTGTTCTGGGGCACGCGGTTCATCCGGGTTGCCGCGCTCATCCTGCTGCTGCTGGCCTCTTTCGCCGCCTGGCAGACCTTTGCCTCTGAGCGCGCCGCAAAAAATCGGCGCTCGCACCAGGCAGTTCCCGCGGCCACAAGCCTTTGATTTGGGGTAGAGATGAGCATTGACTCATCCGATGATGTGAAATCTTTTTTCGATTCAATCGATCGAACGCGGCGTGTCACCCTGCACGGACTATGACCTCCGCGCTCTTCCTTCGCAGTTCCAGGCTCCTCCTTTCCGCCGCCTTGTGCCTGGCCTTCTCCTCGTGTTTCGGACTTGGCACGGTCTATGTCGGGCAAAAGGAGCATCCTCATTTCGAAGTTCGCCAACTGCCTTCGCAGTCCTACACCTCTGGCCGCGCCATCAGGGACACGAAGGGAGCCCGGAACCCCACCCGTGAGCAGGTGGCTGCGACCTGGGGCCAGCCCCGGCACAAGCGAACTTCCGCCAATGAGGAGATCTGGAACTACCCGGAGGACCGCATGGTCTTCGCCGGTCTCATCCCCATGGCCGGGATCGGTATTCCCCTGGTGGTGCCGGTAGGCCATGAAAGCTGTGACATCCACTTCGCCCCTGGTGAAGGGCCCGCGCTCAAAGCGGTGGAGAACGGCTTTGCCCAGGACGGCTTCGCCTTTCAGCTGATCAGCGGGGAGGGGAAGGATGACAAAGCCGGCTTTCACCGGATGAATCTCAGTGAGGATCACTGAGCCGGCTTCCGACGAATCCTCGGCGGATCTCCACGGTCCTACTTCGTCACCCGGTCGGCCTTTTCCCAGAACATCTTGCCCACAGACGTCTCCATGTCCGCCACCAGCCACAGCTCGCGCGCCACGGAGGCCACGTCGATCACCTCGTTGTCCGGCTTGGCCTTCCACTTGTTGTAGTGGAACTCGCAGGTCTTCTTCGCCCGCGTGTAGTAGATGATCTGCTTGGTGTGGCGGAACATCTCGATGTCCGCCTCCACCATCAGGTGCGACCACTTTTCCGGATCGCGGTACGCGCCGGTCTTGCCGTCCAGCAGCCCCTCCGCCGCCTTGCCGATCCTTACCGCCTGGTCCAGGTATTCCTGCTTCTTGGTGGAGGCGTGCAGCCAGATGAAACAGCGCTGCATCAGCGCGGAGTTGTAGGTCAGCGTGCCGCGGTTGATCACCCCGGTGCTGACCTTGATGTTGTCCATGAACAGACCGTTCGGCGCCTGCAGGACCTTGACGGTCCAGTCGACGATCTTCTTGCCCTGCTCGATCAGCTGCGCCGCCGTCTTCGCGTCGCTGAATTTCGAAAGCTTGAAGCACCCCAGCGCGGCCGGGGCGTTGATGCAGGTGTTCTTGGCGTCGTCCTTGTGCGCGACGTGCCACCAGATCCCGCCGCCCGCCTTGTCGTCCCAGCCGGTCAGGACGAAGGCCAGCGTCTCCTTCGCCCGCTTGAGATACTTCATGTCCCCGGTCAGCTCGTAGGCTTCCAGGAAGGTCAGCACCATCCAGGCGTTGTCGTCGAAATACTTGTCATTCGCATTGCCGGCCGTCGGCACCGGCTCGTAGCCCGGGATCTTCGTCTTGCTGTCCCAGTAGCTGTCCAGGCCGCGGAAATAGTCACGCACCAGGCCCAGGTATTTCTTGTCGTGCCGCGCCGCTGCGACCAGCGACGAGAAGACGATCCCGCCCCCCCAGATGGCCGTCGGGTCCTGCTTGCCCGGCTTGTCCATGTAGAGGTTCCGGCGCTGGTCCCAGTAGTTCTTCTGGATGTACTCGGACACCTCCATCGCCCGCGTTTCTTCGGCCGACCCGGCGAAGCCGATCGCCCGCGCCGGCGTCGGCATTTGCAGCGCCAGCCAGCCCAGGCCCAGGGTCTTGAGCGTCTTCCGGCGGTCGAAGGAGGGGGCGGAGTGAGAGGCAGACATGCGGCAGAACGAAGCGGAAGGTGAGGAAAAGCGCCGGTCCGTGACAGCAGGAAGAACGCCACCCGGACGCCCGCCCTTTCACCCGTGGAACCGGAACCAATCCTCAAACCCACCAGCCCGGGAAAAGCTTTGCAGAAAATCAGTCATACGGGCTGGCGGGGGGGGATTCACTTGCCGCGGAACTCCAGGGTCCACAGCCACAGCGCGGTGAAGAAGCCGCGCTGGTAGCGGTCCTCCCACTGTCGCACGGCTAGCTCCAGCCCGTATCTTTCGAGATAGGCCCCGTCCCCGAACCGGCCGAGCAACTTCAGCAGACGCCGCTCAATCGGCACATGGGCGATCATCATGACGGCCCAATATCCGGCCACCGGCAGATCATCATCGGTGACCGGCACCAGCTTTCTCAGCTTGGCCAGCTTCGAGACCAGCGCCTCGACCACCGCTGGATCCTCCTCCTCTCTTTTTCCGTGAGCCCGGTCCAGCACGTGCGTGTCGCCATACTGTCTGACCTTCGTCGTGGCGTAGTCGGCCATGGTCAGGCTCACCCGCAGTCCCGTGGGAAGAGTCATGCCAATC
>JAQGPE010000090.1 GCA_028293225.1 Akkermansiaceae bacterium
CAAGAAACCGGTGGTTCTCATCATTCGCGACGGCTGGGGTGTAAATCCCGGGGGACAGAAAACGGCAAAAAAGGACGGCAATGCCACCCTCCTTGCGAAAACCCCGTTCCATGAGGTCATGTTCGCGAAGTACCCGAAGGGCTTCGTCACCGCCTCCGGCCTGGCCGTCGGCCTGCCGGAAGGCCAGATGGGCAACTCCGAAGTCGGCCACCTGAACCTCGGCGCCGGCCGGGTGGTCTATCAGGACCTCACCCGCATCAACAAGGCGATCGAGGAAGGCACCTTGGGAACGAACAAGGTCTTCAAAAAGACCATGGCCGCCGCCAAGGGCCGGCGCCTCCACTTCATCGGCCTCCTTTCCGACGGCGGCGTCCACTCCCACCAGGACCAGCTCTGTGCCATGGTCGCGCTCGCCAAGCAGGCCGGGGTCGATGACATCTACGTCCACGCCATCACCGATGGCCGCGACACCTCGCCGACCGGCGGCGCCGGCTATCTCTCGAAGGTGGAGGACGAAATCGCCCAGTACGGCGCCCGCATCGCCACCGTGGTCGGCCGCTACTATGCCATGGACCGCGACAAGCGCTGGGAGCGGACCAAGCTCGCCTGGGACGCCATCGTTCACGGCATCGGCGAAGAAAAGCACGTACTCGCCTCGGAAGCAGTCGCCGAGGAGTACCAAAACAACAAGACCGACGAGTTCCTGCTGCCGATGGTCTTCTGTGACGCCAACAAACGCCGGATCCGCGATGGCGATGTCGTCCTGATGTTCAATTTCCGTGCCGACCGCGTCCGCCAGCTCTCCGAAGTCTTCCTCAGCAAGAGCCCCTTCAAGCAGTTCAAGGCCGGCCGCCGCCCGAAGGTCGACTACGTCACCCTCACCGAATATGACGCCAGCTACGACTGCGACGTCATCTTCGGCCCCGACCGCCTGAAGATGGGCATCGGCGAAACGGTCGCGAAGGCCAAGCTCACCCAGTTGCGCATCGCCGAGACCGAGAAATACCCCCACGTCACCTATTTCTTCAACGGCGGCATCGAGAAGCCCAACAAGGGCGAGGACCGCGCCATCGTCCCCTCGCCGAAGGACGTCGCCACCTACGACCTCAAGCCGGAGATGAGCGCCAGCGAGGTCACGAAGATCGTGGTCGACCGCCTGAAGAACTACGACCTGGTCATCCTCAACTTCGCCAACCCCGACATGGTCGGTCACACCGGCGTCGTCGAGGCCGCCGTCAAGGCCTGCCAGACCATCGACGAAGACGTCCGCCTGGTGGTCGAGGAAACGCTCCGCCTCGGCGGCAAGCTCCTCATCACCGCCGACCACGGCAACTGCGAGTTCATGATCAACGCGGACGGCTCGCCGAACACCGCCCACACCACCAACCTGGTGCACCTCTTCTACGTCGCCGCCGACGCCGACAAGTATGAAGTCACCGACGGCGCCCTCTGCGACGTCGCCCCAACCCTCCTGGAAATGATCGGTCTCGCCCAGCCAAAGGAGATGACCGGCCACTCCCTTCTCAAAAAGAAGGCCTGACCCGCGGGGCCGCAGACCCAGCCAATCTCAAAGGGAGCATCCACACTGGAGGCTCCCTTTTTTCATCCCCGCCTCCTATCTGCCAATGCCTTCGATCACCTCGCGCAGCTCGTCCGGTTTGACCGGCTTCACCAGGTGCACATCAAAGCCGGCTTCCCTGGATCGCTGCCGGTCCTCGCTGGCCGCCCAGCCACTCAGGGCGATCAGAAAGACCCCCGGGATCATCGCCCGGATTTCCCGCGCGGCGCCAAAGCCATCCAGCCTGGGCATCCCGAGATCGAGGCACGCGATGTCCGGCTGGAAACCCGCAGCGATCTCCACCGCCTCGACACCATCGTAGACGACCTTCGTTTCAAAGCCTTCCATCTCGAAGAACATGCCCAGGATATCGGCTGCATTCCTGCCATCGTCGGCGATCAGGATCCGCCGCCGCCGGGCGCCGTCTTCGCCATCCGCAACGCGGGGTAGAGAGGGCGCCGCCGCCGCTTCGACGGACGTCACCACCGGCAGATAGATGAGGAAGGTGCTGCCCTTTCCTTCCCCTTCGCTGAAGACTGCGACATTGCCGCCGTGCAACTCGGTGATTTTGCGTACCAGCGTGAGGCCGATACCCAGTCCCTCGCTCACGCCTGCATTACCCTGCTCGAAGAGATTGAAGATCGAACTCTGGGCCTCGAAAGGAATCCCCCGGCCATTGTCGGCAACGGAAATGCTCAGGCTCTCAGCGCCATCCACCGTGGCTTCCAGCATGATTGTTCCGCCCGGCTCGGTGTAGCGCGCGGCATTCGACAGAAGGTTCGACAACACCTGGGAAATCCGGTGCGAATCGACTTCGATCCTGACCGTCTCCCGGGGAATCCGGACAACGAAGCGGTGGCCGGCGGCGTTCATGGCGGGCTCCATGCTTTCCGCCGCCAACTGCACGACGTCGCTTAGGATGGCCGGAGCTTTCCGCAGGGCGATCTTCCCGGTCGTGATCCGCGAGATGTCGAGCAGATCATCGATGAGATGTTTCATCTGGCCCACCTGACGCTCGATCATGGCGGCCACCGACTGAACCTTCTCGGCGTCTCCCGCAACCTGTTGGATGATCTCCAGCCCCGGCAGGATGGGTGCGAGCGGATTGCGCAACTCGTGGGCCAGCGTGGCCAGGAAGGCATCCTTGTGGTGATTCGTCTCCATCATCGCCTCCGCTTTGCGGCGGTCGGTGAGATCGCGCGTGATCTTTGCGAAGCCGCGGAGCTCGCCTTCCCCGTTGCGCAGCGCCGTAAGGACCACATTGCCCCAGAAGCGCGAACCGTCCTTGCGCACCCGCCATCCCTCGTGCTCCGCGTGTCCCTCAACCACGGCCGCGCGCATCAGCTTTTCCGGCAGGCGCAGCGCCGCCAGGTCCGCGGGGTAAAAGACGGAGAAATGCCGCCCGATGATTTCCTCCGGCTCATAGCCCTTGATCTTCCGGGCGCCGAGATTCCAGCTCATGACGTGGCCTTCCGGGTCCAGAGTGAAGATGGCGTAGTCCTGGATGTTTTCCAGCAGCAGGCGGAAGCGCTCCTCACTCTCGCGGAGGCTCTCTGCGGCGATTTTCCGCTCCGTGAGATCGCGGGTGATCTTGAGAAAGCCTTCCAGCTCGCCACCCACCACGATCGGCGTGATGGTGACACTGGCCCAAAAGCGCTCGCCATCCTTGCGATAGCGCCAGCCTTCATCCGCGAACTTGCCCGTCCGGCGGGCGGTCTCGAGTTCCAGCTCCGGCAGCTTAGCGGCGATGTCTTCCGCGGAATAGAAGGTCGAGAAATGCCTGCCGACAATTTCTTCCGGAGCATACTGCTTGATCCGGCGCGCCCCCAGATTCCAGTCGAGGATCTCCCCGGTGGGCGACATCGTGAAAATGGCATAATCCTCGACCGCCGCCACCAGCTGATCGAAGGGAATCGACCTGGGCGAGTGGTGGGAGCCGTCGATTTCAGA
>JAQGPE010000091.1 GCA_028293225.1 Akkermansiaceae bacterium
CCACTGAGTTCCGGAGGGGGGCCGACGGTTCCATCGGTCACCGCGGAGCCCTCAAGAGGAACCGGCTGGACCGGGGGAAGATTGGGATCCTCGATCACCGCGGGGTTTTCGCCCTCGATCGGGACGATGGGAGTCTCGACGGGCGGAGCCTGCTCCGCGGGTGCTGGAGCAGGTGGCGGCTGGCTCTGGTCGGCCGGGATCTCCTGGATCGGCTTTGCAGGCTCAAGCTGGACGGTATTCTCCGAAGGCTCGGCGGGAGCGGCCGGGGGCTCTTGAGCCACGGCCCAGGCACAGGCCAGGGCCACGGGGCAAAGTACTTTCGGGAGGCTCTGCAATCTCATGCGAATGGAAATGAAGCATCGATGATACCAGCCATTTCAATTAAGATGGAATGAGGCTGGAAACCAAGGGAAGTGGGTACACGGATGCCCCACGAAGACGCGCGCACCCTGACTGCCTAACGACGCCGTTTACAATCTTTTTCGGTAAACCGAAGGATCGTCCCGGGGTACCGGCCGGGTGCTTCAATCTTCCTTCCAAGTCCGGGAGCGCTGCACCTGCGCGGTTCCCTGGATCTTCAGATTCGGCCCATCCGCCGTGCCGCGGGCCAGCATTTCGACGGCTTCATACTCTTCCCGCAGGACCACGGGATGCAGCAGCGAGCACCAGATCTTGCCGGATGAGATGGCAATGGTGGCGGTGACAGTATCGCCATCCAGCACCGGCAGGGCCGCGATATCGACTTTTCCCTTGATCGAGAAACGTCCGGCTGGGTGGCCGCCGACGGGCTCGGTATCCTCAAAAGTGAGAGTCATCGCACCGGACGGCTTGCCGGGAAAGAGGAGCTGGAGGGATTCGCCGGTGAGTTCGACGGAGTCGCCGGCTTTCCAGTAGCGGGTGGAGGAGAACCAGCGGGAGCGCGGCAGCAGGCCGGCGTCCGCAAAGAGGCTGTTCGCGGTGGGGGCCAGTCCTTTCGCCCAGACCATCTCCTGGAAATCCTTTTCCTTGCCGGCGGGGGCGTAGGCCCAGCTCCCGGAACTCTGGCGCAGGGTGAGCGGTTTGCCGAGATAGCGGGCGAGTTCGTCCAGAGGGACCAGCGGTTTGGGCGGGGTCTTATCGGCAAGCGGCTTATCCTCCTCCTTCACGATCACCGGACCGGTGGCGCTGATCTGGATGGTTGCGAGGCCCTTGGCCAGATCCCACTGGACGTCCTGCTGATAGTCCCCGTCAAAGGTCGCGTTCTCCATGCCGAGCGCGGATTTGCTGATCTTGTGACCCGCGGACCATTTCACCAGTTCCTCGACCTTCACGGACACGGTGGTCGGGAAAGGGAGATCCTTGCGAAAGCAGACGCCGGTCTCATTCCGCGACACCTGGGATGCCAGGCTGGTGTCAGGCTCCCCGCCGGGGGTAGTGCCGACCACCTTCGCTTCCGGCTCCGGGGGCTTGATGTTCAGCAGCTTCTTGGCCTTGTCGCAGGAGGTCAGCGAAAGGCAGAGCGACAGCGCCACCAGGCAACCGGAGCTGGCGAGGGAAGGCCTGGAGATACGGAGATGATGTCTGATGAGCTTATCCAACCTTCAGATCCCCTCCCCCGTCCATACAAAATTCTGGTCCATCTCCAGGGCCGGGGCCTCCTCGCGGCTCATGCCGACGACGACGGCGGGGACGCCGGCCACGGTGGTATGCGGCGGAACGTCGATGAGCACGACGCTGCCGGCGCCGACCTTCGCGCCCTCGCCGATTTCGACGCGGCCGAGGATTTTCGCCCCCGCGCCGAGCAGGACACCGGAGCGGACGATCGGGTGGCGATCGCCGGTTTCCTTGCCGGTGCCGCCGAGGGTGACCTCGTGGAGAATGGAGACATTGTCCTCGATGATGGCGGTTTCCCCGACCACGAAGCTGGTGGCATGGTCGAGCAGGATGCCGCAGCCGATCCGGGCAGCCGGGTGGATGTCGACGGCGAAGACCTCGCTGGCGAGGCTCTGGAAGTAGAGCGCGAGCTCCTTCCTGCCGTGGGTCCAGAGGTGGTGGGCGACCCGATAGGTGGAAATCGACATGAAGCCCTTGAAGAAAAGCAGCGGCTGGAGCGGCGAGTCGCAGGCCGGGTCGCGGTCGACGATGGCGCGCAGATCGCTGGCGACCCTGCCGACCAGGGGAGCGTCGCGGTCGAAGATGCCCTCCAGCAGCGGCTCCAGCTCGGCGCGGGTCATGTCCTCGCGGGCCAGTTTGCGGGACAGGCGGACGGCGAGAGCGGCGCCGAGATTGGCGGACTCCAGGACGACTTCGCTGAGCAAATGGTGAAGTTGGGGCTCGCTGGCGGCGACCCGCATGGCATCTTCCCGGATGACAGCCCAAACGCTCTCGATCTCATCCTTGCCGGATTGCCCCAAACGCGTCACCTTCGCGCTTTCCCCGGTCCGGTCCCTTTGCTGATTTTCCTCCATGCGGATTTCCCAAAAGCTAGATTACGCCTGCCGCGCGATGTCCCAGTTGGCGAAGCGTCACGACGGACGAACGATTACACGGCTTGAGGAACTGGCGCAACGCGAAGCCGTGTCCGCGAACTTTCTCGTGCAGATCCTGAACGACCTCAGACGCGCGGGGCTGGTGGAAAGCCGGCGCGGCAAGAGCGGCGGCTACCTGCTGTCGCGCAAACCGGAGCTGATCCAGCTGCGGGAAATCGTCGATGCGGTCGAGCCGTCCCTGCTGGCCTTTTCCACCCATACGGAGGGCGAAAGCGGCCACGCGGTGCGCTCGGCATGGGAATTTGTCGCGAAACGGCTGCGGGAAAACCTGGAAGGGATCGACCTGAAGCAGATGGCGCAGAAGGGCGAGGACACCATGTTCTACATCTAACCGGCGGCGGTGCGGGTCCAATA
>JAQGPE010000092.1 GCA_028293225.1 Akkermansiaceae bacterium
CCTGGATCGCCGGCCTGGCCAGCGACCCCGCCGTGCCGGAGTCCTTCCGCGGCCACCTCATCGCCCAGTTCAGCAGCCCCTCCGACCGACTCTACCAGCCTGGCGTGCCCCTGGATCTCCAGTTGAAAAACCCCTCCGCAACGGTGCAGAAGATCGCGGACGAGAACGCGAAAAGAATCATCGACGGCCAGGACGGGGAAGACCTGGACTACCACTTCCGCACCGGCCAGCTCGATGCCGCCGCCGTGCTGGCCCGGGTCGAAAAGGAAGTCCCGGAGCTCGCCGCCCGCGATCCCCTGGCTCTGCGCACCGCCGTCTTCAACCAGCTGGCCGCGGTCAATTTGCCCCAGGCGGTCTCCCTGCTCAGCGGCCTGCCGGAGCCGCAGCGCCGCGACCTGGTGACAACCTTCGCCCTCGAAAGCTACTCCATTCAGCCGCAGGAACTGCTGGAAACACTCAACTACGTCCCGCCTCGTACCCAGCAGGACCTCGACCTCCAGCGCGATCTCTGGGAGAGATCGACTCGCAGCTTTCAGACCCATCGGGAAGAATACCCCGCCTGGGTGCAGGCCTTGCCGCCCGGCCGGAACCGCGAGTTCGCCCTCTGCGGCTTGGCCGAGGTGACTGCCGACCCCCAGCTGGCTGCCCGCCTCCGGGATCTCATCACCGATCCCGCGCTGAAGAAAAAAGCCGCCCTGCACGCGCCATGAACCGCCGCCCCTCCATCACCCGGCTGCTCACCCACTCACTCGCCCTCGGCTGCGGCATCCTGCTCGCCTCCGCCCTGGCGGACCGCTCCCTCTTCACCCTTTCCCCGCCTGCCAAGGCAGCCTCCTTGCCCCCGAAAACGCCCGCCCGCGCCGCCCTGGACACCCCCTCTTCCTCCGGAGCCGCGACCGCCCCCGGGATGAGCAAATCCGCCATCTATCAGGAAGCCTGGACCTCCCTCCGCGCCCAGCCGCACAACCGCCAGGAGCGGACCGACCGCCAGCTCGAACTGCTCCGCCAGTGGGCCGAACTCGACCCGGAGGCCGCCATGCAGGCGTCCCTCGCCGATGGCTACATCCCCCTTTCCTGGGAGACGGGACGCAGCAGGTACGCCGACGCCTTCGCCGAAATCTTCCGCGACCGCCCGGTGGAAACCCTGAAGATCCTCACCAGCGGACGCCTGACTGGAGACCTCTCCGATCTCGTCGGCAGTTGGATCACCAGCGCGGCGGAAAAGGACCCGCAGTTGCTCCTTTCTCTAGCCGGGGAATTCTCCCCCGCAGAGCGCAGCACCATCCTGTCCAGGCTGACCGAGGAGGGCCGTCCCCCTAGCATGCCTCAGGTTATGGAAGCCCTGATCACGGGACTGGAGCCCGCCGAAGCTCTCGATTTCATCCGCACCTCCTGGGATGGCGAGGCAGGTCCCTATGACCCCCTCGCCGCGCAGGACCGAAGCACCCAGACGGAAAGTCTCCTCCAGCAGTGGCTGGCCCTGCCGGACGGCCCCGGCCGCACCATCGCCCTGGCGCAGTGGGCCCTCAGTGCCGGCAACTGCCGCGGTGAAGACTTCGAGGCCGGGTGGCAGCAGATCCCCGCCGCCGACCGCGCCCTGGCCGCCCGCGCCATGATCACCCTCATGCCCTCCAATACCGCGACCCAGCCCGCCGTACTGGACCACGCCATCGAGTTCGGCCTGTGGCGGGAAATCCTCACCTACGGAGTGCCGGCCCTGGAAAACGCGCGCGGCCCCACCCCCACGATCCACCGCGGGGAGGACGACCCCGGCGATCCTTTCGCCTCCACTCCAAACCCAGCGCCGCCACCCGCCGGTCATCCCCTCCTGGACTGGGCGCTGAAACTGCCCGATCGCCCCGAAGCGCGAATGCTGCTCCAGACCATCGTTTCCCGGGATGACGACGCCATGGAGCTGCTGATGGCGCTCCCCCCCGGCGACTGGCGCCGCGAACTCGGCCTCACCCAGCGCATCCTGCAACACAGCGACTCCAGCGAAGCCGCCACCGCCTACGCCGCCCTCACCGACCCGCGCCGCAGAGCCGCCGTGGATGACTACCGCCGCGATCGCAATCTGCCGCCGATTCCCCCTCCGGCCACCCCGGACCAGTGACTTACGCAGCCGCGTCCTCACCCGTCCACCGTCCGCTTCACAAAATCGACCAGCGCCTGCCCGTCCCTGCGACTGACATACAGCATCACCGGAAAATACCCGGCCATCACGGCGGGCAGAAAGTAATGCCGGGTGGGCAGCCACAAAAAGGACATGAGCGCCAGCATGCCGAAGTAGGAAACCACTTCCCAGGCCGGCAGCTCGGTCTGCCCTTCCAGACAGCTCCCCACCTCTTCATCCGTCAGCCGCATCTGCAGCAGGAGCCCGTACTTGCCCCCGAACATCCGGCGGCGCCGGATCTGATACTCCGCCTCCCGCACCGTCCCGATCGCAAAGCGATCCGGCACCGGCTGATAGGTGAAATGAACCGGATCCTCCAGCTGCGCGGCGGCGCGGAGCCGCGCGGCGCACTCCTCACGAGTGAGCGGAGAAACCAGGCGGAACGGCTTCTTGAACATGGCGGGACAGGCGCGACAAGCAAGCCGGCGGCCTCGCGAAAAGAAAAGCGCATCCCCGCCCGCTCCCAAAGCCGAATCTCGACCGGCAGCCTCCCCCCCCACCCCTCACCTCACCCGCTGGAAAAACCAGAACGCCCCCGCCGCGGTCACCGCCAGCGCCCCGGTCGTCACCACCCCGTCCGCCATCCGGTCGCTGCGGTTCCGCACGAACGCCAGCAGCGGCGCGACCGTCAGCACGATGCAGCCCTGCCCGATTTCCACCCCGGCATTGAAGGCGAACAGCGACCACCCCAGCGCCTGCCGCGGCAGCACCATCTCCTGCAGCACGCTGGCAAAGCCAAAGCCGTGGATCAGCCCGAAGCAAAACGCGAACAGCAGCCGCGGATCGTGCTTCTTCTTCCCAAACAGCGCATGCACCCCGACAAAGACGATGCTCAGCGCGATCACCGGCTCCACCAGCGACGACGGCGGGCTGAGAATCCGGAAGGTCGCCAGCCCCAGCGTGATGCTGTGCGCGATCGTAAACGCCGTCACGATCTTCAGAAGCTGCCCCAGGCTCCCGCCCAGCAGCATCAGCCCCACCACGAACAGGATGTGATCCGGCCCGATGAAAATATGATGAATCCCCGCCTTCACGAACTCCGCCACCACCGCCGGAATCCCCTGCTGCCTGGTACTATGGAATTCGTAGGCAGGATTCTCCGCCGTCACGATGTCCTGCCGTAAAATCTCCTCCCCATTGTAAACGTTCACAAAGGTCCGGTGCCGCGCATCGTACGGGAACATCAGCGCCTCCACCTTCAGCGTCTCCGGCGCCGCCGCCCACGCATGCCCCAGCACCAGCCGCAGATCGCGCTTCTCCGGCACCGGCATGATCTCCTTCAGCTCCAGCGGCAGCGCTTCGCCACCGCTCCCGCTCGCGGAAATCCTCAGCCGTGACGCCACCAGCTTCGCCAGTGCGTCCCGCTGCGCATCCACCCTCTCCGGCTTCAGCAGCATGTCCGGCTCCACCTGCGGCAGATCGTGCGCCAGGTCCGTGATCGAGGCGGTCAGCTCCACCTCCATCCCCACCGAGCTCAGCCGCACATCGACAAAGCTCGTCGGCTCGTCATGCCCGTAGCCCGGCGGCGTCAGACAGACCGCCATCAGCAGCGCCGCGAAAAAAGAACGTCTCATGAAAAAGGGAGGATGGAACATTCAGCGCTCGGCCCCGGTCACCTCGGCGTGTCCGCTCTCAGCCGCCGGCAGCACCGGTGGCTTTGCCAGACCCGCCTCGCTGCCATCCGACAGCGCCTCCAGCTTCTTCCGCGCGATCGGTCCCTGCAGCAGGCTGAACTCCGGATTGGTCGAAACGGCCAGCTCCAGATGCCGCCGCGCCGCATTCAGATCCCCCGCCGCCGCCGCGATCATCCCGGCATGATAGTGCATCTCCGGGTCCGGCGTCTTGCGGGACAGCGCCCGCTTCATCGCCTCGATCGCCTTGGCATTCTCACCGTTCTTGAAATACACCCACGCCAGCACATCGGCCTCCACCACGTTGTTGGTCAGCTTGTGCTGCTCCGCCAGGCGCACGGCCTCGACCAGGTTGCGGTCATGATCGGCTAGAAATTTCGCCATCTGCGCGTGGTCATGCACGCCGGACTTCAGGTGCGCCGCGTGCAGTTCTTCGACTTGCACGTAGTATTTCTCCGCTCCGGCCAGGTCGCCCTTCGCCGCGCGGAGATCGCCCAGCCCCGCCAGCGCATCATGATTCGGCGCCTTTTCGTTCAGCAGCTTGTAATAGCCCTCCGCCACGTCGAACGACCGCGTCGCCACCGCCACCTTCGCCGCGGCCAGCAGCACGTGCGGGTTCTTCGAGCGCTCTTTCAGCGACGGCTCCAGCACCTGCGCCGCTGCCGCGAAAGCCCCGGCATGCAGATGCATCGTCGCCAGCTTGGCCCGGCACCACGCCGTGTTCTCCGCAAAGGGGCCGCCCGCGCGGATCGCCTTTTCCATCAGGTCCTGCGCCTTGTTCTCATCCCCCGTGATCCACAGCAGGTAGGCCCCGCGGCTCCAGGAGGAAAGGTCCGGCCGCAGATCCATCATCTTCTGGTAGTCATCGTAGGCCGCGTCGTAGTCGCCCAGTTCCAGGTGCGCGTCCCCCAGCATCGCATAGGAGTCGGCGCTGCCCGGCGCGATCGCCAGCGCCTTGTGCGCCCAGTCCATGCTGGCGTCGAAAACATGGCGGCCGCCCGTCACCCAGGCCATGCCGCTCATCGCATCCGCATCGTCCGCCTGCAGACTCAGCGCGTGCAGATACGCCTTCTCCGCGTAGTCATAATAGCGCTGGTCCGCGGTGTCGCGCAGCCGCTGCGCCAGCACATCGCCCAACACCACCCAGGATTTCGCCTTCTCCGGGCTCTTGCGCGCCTTGGCCATCCCCTCCAGCACCGCGCTCTGACTCGCCGAGGCCGCATCGACCTCCGCCGGGATCGCCGCCAGGATTTCCTCCGGCGACTCAGCCTTCGCACCAGACCCTCCCGGCACCGTCGCAGCAACTACGGCATCCGGCGTATTCTTCGCCGCCGGCGTCTCTCTCAGAGCACGGGCGGCGAAGAAAGCGCCGGTCAGACAAACCGCCACCGCGGCGATCCGCAAACCGTTCCGGCGCGGGCTCTGACTCGGGGCGGCATCAATGGGAGACATCGGCTTCATAACGAAAAAGGGAAAAGGGAAATAACAGAGACATTGAAAAACCAGGCTCGGGAAACGGACGGG
>JAQGPE010000164.1 GCA_028293225.1 Akkermansiaceae bacterium
TCTCGGTCGTCGACGTCACCGCGCAAAGAACCCAGGTGGACAATTGGGTGATCCGGTCCGATGCGAACGACGCCTTTGCCGGTGATCCGCGCATCGATCCCAATGCCATGTGCGTCTTCCGCAGCGCCCTGCAGACCGTGGATCTCACCCAGCGGGTCACTCCGGCCGCAGGTCCGCTCGGTCCGCGTCTTTAATTCCCACTCCTCGTTTTATCTCATGAAATCGATCTTCGTTTCCCTCGCCGTCTGCGCGCTCGCCGTGAGCCAACAGGCTGGCGCCGCCGCCATTTTCACCGAAACCTTTAACACCAGCGGCGATACCGCGGGCTGGTTTCAGGTCTCCGATTCACCCGGCACCACCCTGGAGCAGGAGCCGGTTTCCGGAGTGCTGAATTTCAGCGGCACCTCCGCCAGCATCTTCTACGTGGCGGCGGATGGCAGTTCATCCGGCGGCGCTTTCTCCGGCGACTACACCGCGGCGGGCATCACCGGCATCCGCTTCAGTCTGCAACTCGATGCGGGCTCGACGATGTCCCAGTTGGTCTTTGAGCTCACCAACCTCACCGCCGACGAGACCTGGCAGTATACCCTGACGCTAGGTGCCGCCGGAATCGCCAACGACTACTTCGTGCCGATCCCCGGGGACGGCAGCGGCTGGACGCAGACCACGGGCAGCGAGTCCTTTGGCTCTCTGCTTTCGCAGGTCGAAGAAGCTGGCCTGGCACTGAACGGCAGCACCAACGGGCCGGTCTCCGGTCATCTCGACAATGTGGCGACGGTGCCGGAAGCCTCGGGCGCTCTGCTTGCGCTGGCCGGTCTGGCGATGGCGGGCCTGCGCCGCCGCCGCTGAAAGTCTTGTCCGATCCCTGGCCGGCTTCTTTCGGAGGAAGAAGCCGGTCGAAAAGGGCGCTTAGTGCAGTTGCTTGGCCAGCAGGTTCTGGAAGATCGCGTGAGAGGCCTTGAGCTCTTCGAAGGTGCCGTCGCCAACGATCTTACCGCCGTCGAAGACCAGGATGCGGTCGGCGATGCGGATGGTGCTGAAACGGTGCGCGATGATGAAGGTGGTGCGCCCCTTTGCGAGTTCGCCGAGCGCTTCCTGGACGCGGGATTCGCTTTCGGAGTCGAGAGCCGCCGTGGCTTCGTCCAGGATCAGCACGGGAGCATCTTTCAGGAAGGCGCGCGCAATGGAGATGCGCTGCTTCTGGCCGCCGGAGAGCTGCGCGCCGCGTTCGCCGACCTGCGTGTCGTAGCCTGCCGGGAGCTGGGTCACGAACTCGTGAGCGTAGGCCAGTTTGGCGGCCTGGACGACTTCTTCGTGGCTGGCGCCGAGGCGGCCGAGACCGATGTTTTCGGCGATGGTGCCGGAGAACAGCACCGCTTCCTGCGGGACCAGCGTGATGTGGCTGCGCAGCGCCTTGAGACGCAGTTCACGCAGATCCACGCCATCAAGCAGGACGGTGCCTTCCACCGGATCGTAGAAGCGCGGGATCATGCTGGCGAAGGTGGTCTTGCCCGCGCCAGAAGCGCCGACCAGGGCGACGATCTGGCCGGCCGGAACCGCGACATCGACCCCGTGCAGCGCGGGATTGTCGCCGTAAGCAAAGGACACGTCCTTGAAGACCACGCTGCCCTTGACGGGCGGCAGTTCGACGGGATTCGGCGGATCGGTCACGCCTTCCTCGGCATGCAGGATGACTTCCAGGCGATCGAGCGAGGCTTCGCCCTGGGTGATGCGGGTGTGGATTTCGCCGAGCTTCTTCATCGGGTCATAGCACATGTAGAGCGCGATGACCAAGGGCAGGAAATTGTCGAGCGTGAGGCCCTTGTGCGAGCCATAGCCGAGCGCCGCGGCGACCACCCCGGCGGCGATCATTTCGATCAGCGGCGGGGTCATGTAGCGGTACTTGATGACCTTGAGGTGGAACTTGGTCCAGCGGCCGATGCCGTCCAGGAAGCGCTGGCCCATCATGTCTTCCAGATTGAAAGCGCGGATCTCGCGGGTCGCACCCAGCGTCTCGGCCAGCACGGCCGAGTTGTCACCGGCTTCGCGCTGCATGCCGGCAGCCTTGCGCATCAGGCGCTTGCCGATCATGCGGATCGGCACCACGGCCAGAGGAATGCTGAGCAGGCACGCCAGGACGAAGAACGACTCCTTGTTCTGCCAGCTCTGCCAGCTCAGGAAGCCGATGGCGAAAACCAGGGTAAAGGGCTGCTTGATCAGATCGTTCGAGATCGTGGTCAGCATCGCCTGCAGCATGTTGGTGTCGGTGATGACCCGGCTGATCAGGTCGCCGGTTTTCTGGCCGCTGAAGAAGCCGAGCGGCAGCCGCTGGAGTTTCACAAAGACCGACTGCTGGACCTCCCGCAGCACGTGAAGACCTGACGAGGTGATGAAGTAGACGTTGATGAAGCCGGCGATGCCGCGGACCAGAGCGATGATCGGAATCATGGCACACGCCGTCAGAAGTATGGCAAAGGGCGCACGCTCAGGCCCGACCCGATCCGCATACCAGCCGCGAACTTCGGCCGGAGTAGGAATGTGCAATATCTTCAGATGGCCGGGCTTGTCCTTATCCTTCTCCTTATCGGTCTCCGGAAAAGCGTCCTTCATCAGAGCGCTTCCCTGGTCCTTGCCCAGCTTCTCTTCGACAATCTG
>JAQGPE010000194.1 GCA_028293225.1 Akkermansiaceae bacterium
CTTCCAGCATGACGAGCGGGAGGCCTTCGTAGCGGGAGGGGATGATCAGCGCGTCCAGCGCCGGGTAGAGGCTGGCGGGATCGCACCAGGGCAGGCGGGTGACTTTTGCGGCGAGGCCGGCGGCTTCGATTTTGGCACTCAGCGCGGCGGAGTCGGGTCCGTCGCCCGCGAAAACGAGGTGGCATTTTTCGCGCAGCCCGGGGTCCGACGCCACGGCCTGCACCAGCAGGTGCTGCTGTTTCTGCTTCAGCTCCACGCGGCCAACCATGCCGAAGACGGCGGCGCCGGTGGGAATGCCGAGAGCGGCGCGCGCTTCGACTTTGTTGCGGGAGGCGAAGCGGGTGGTGTCCACGCCGTTGTAGACGATCTTGATCGGGCAGACGACGCCGCGGGTCCGGAGCATGGCAGCCATCTCATCGGAAATGGTGACGAAAGCATCAGGCGCCTTGAAGAGGTAGCCGGTGAACAGATCGCGGATGCCGCCGAGTTTGGCTCCCATCTCCGCATGGGAGTGCGGCACCGGGATGTAGCTGGCCACCTTGAGCTTCGCCTTGTTTGCCGCCAGAATGGCCAGGGAGGAATGCTCGATGTTGCCCTGGACGGCGATCACGAGATCGGGGCGCAGCTCGCTGAAGCGCTTGGCCAGGGCGGCGACTCCGCCGGAAGCGAACCGGTTTTTGAGGGCTTCCAGTTTTGATGAATGGTTCGCGGTGGTCTCGGTTTCCAGGGCCGGGAAGCGCGTTTTGATCTGCCCCAGCTTGTCGAGCAGCGTCACATTGGACGCGGTGGCGATGAACCGAACCGCGTGGCTGTCGTCCTGCAGCAAAGCCTCCACTCCCAGTAGGGACATGACCTCATGGCCGCCGAAAACAGGGCTGTCGTCGTAAAAGAGAAAGGTCACTTCGGTGAATCAAACGATGGCCTGACGGAAGCCGCGCATTCAATCCCGAAAGTCTCCGCAGTGACCGTGAAAGCTTGAAAATGCGCTGGTTTTTACGTAGTGGAGGAAAATTAATACGTAGTTCACCGCGTTGATTGTTAGGGGGTAATCAGAGCTAATGGGGGCGAAACCGGCCATCGCATCCCAAAAGCAGACGTAATATAAAAACCTCTTTATTTTCAGGGTCTGTTATGGGAGAGGTCGGGCGCTGTCCCAACATGAAAACCAAAACCTGCCACATCAGTGTGGCCGCTGCAGGGTGCGCGATCCTTATGGCTTCGTGCGCGCCAAAATTGACGACTACTTCCACCCGGATGTCGACGTCGTCGACCGCTACTCACGCAGACAGTTCCTTAGCTGGAACCGTTTATGCGAAGGTGAATGACTACCGTGGCTCGATCGGCCGCAAGCCGATCGAACGTCTTTCCGCTCTGGACCGCATGGCCCAGAACCATTCCGAGTTCATGCTCGCGAACCGGGGCAAGTTCTCCCTGGGAGGAAACAAGAACGTCAGCCACTACGGATTCGAGGAACGTGCGCTTTATGCCCAGCGTGCGATGAACATGCAGAACGTGGCGGAGAACGTCGTCTGGAGCGGCAGGGGCGACATCGGCCAGATGCTCAGCGCCTGGAAGAGCTCCCCGGGGCATGATTTCAACATGCGGGGTGAATGGAATGCCACCGGAGTGGGAGTGGCGGTCGACAAAGACGGATCGGTCTTTGCGACGCAGATTTTTGCCACGAAGAACACTTCCCTGATGACAATGAGGGAGCGTCTGACGCAGTACTGAGGGCGAGATGCCTGATTTGGAGTTCGAGTCCGTTTTTCACGCCCGCGGTCTGTTGATGATCGCGGGTGTGGACGAGGCGGGCCGCGGGCCCCTCGCGGGGCCGGTGGCTGCGGCAGCGGTCGTCCTGCCGCCCGGCTTCTGCTGCGAGGGATTGGATGATTCCAAGAAGGTCCCCGCCCGCCGGCGGGAGCAGCTTTACGACTACATCACGACCCACACCGCGGTGCTCTGGGCGGTGTCCTTTGTGCATGAAGAGGAGATTGACCGGATCAACATCCTGCGCGCCACGCACAAGGCGATGGCGCGGGCGGTGAAGTCTTTGCGCGTGGCCGTCGATCATTGCCTGATCGACGGTCTCCGCGTGCCCAAATTCAAGTGGCCGCACGATGGCATCGTCGGCGGTGACGGGAAAAGTCTCTCGATCGCTGCCGCCAGCATCATCGCAAAGGTCTCGCGGGACCGGCGGATGCACGCCTTCGCCCGGGAATTCCCGCAATATGGCTTTGAGCGGCATATGGGATATGGCACCAAGGAGCACCTCGCCGCGCTTCGTCAACATGGTCCTTGCCGCATTCATCGCCGCTCGTTTCAGCCGGTCGCTCAATTGCAGCTCCCGCTTGACGAGACGTGACGGCGCGGCACTGGACCACATCGCGGTGGGCAGGCTCGGCGAGAAGATCGCCCGGCGCTGGCTGGTGGCGAATGGAGCGAAGGTGATCTACCTGAACTTCAGGGCGCCCGGGGGAGGGGAGATCGACATTGTGGCGAGGGCCGGGAAGCAACTGCTTTTCACCGAGGTGAAGACCCGCCGGTCCAGCTCACCCGGCCGGCCGCTGGAGGCGGTGAATCGTGAGAAACAGCGCCTGATCCGCCGCGGCGCCACGGACTGGCTGCGCATGCTGGGCACGCGGGAAATCCCATGGCGCTACGACGTGATCGAAGTGGTGTTGGAGGAGGGGAAGAAGCCGCGGGTGAATCGCGTGGAGGACGCTTTTCACTGAGACCGCGCCTTCTCAGGACCGGGGACCCTCAGCGCACAGGCTCCATCTCGATCTTGCGGAACTCGACCTCGGTCCCTTCCGCCTGCAACGCGATCTGGCCGTGGTTCACAGTGGCCTTGGTTCCATCGTTCACGAGATCGCCATTCACCCAGACCTTGATGCCGTCCTGCTTGCACTCGATGATCATGGTGTTCCATTCGCCGAGCGGCTTTTCGGAATTGTCGGTCAGGTTCTTGATGTTGCGGGCATCGTCAGGGCCGCCACCGAATTTCTGGCCATCCTTTTTCGGGCGGCGCTTCTCCATCTCGGGAACCTCGACGTTTTCCTGGATGCACCAGAAATCGCCGGCATTTCCGGACTCCATCTGCACCTCGATGGACTGCGGGAACATCTGGTAGAGCGCGCGGGGCCTCGAAGCGTGGACCAGGACGCCGCAGTTGCCGGCCTTGTTGGCGAAGCGGTATTCGACCGTCAGGCGGTAGTTGGCGTAGTCCTTGTCGGAGATCAGGTGGCCGAGGGGCTTGCCCATGGAAACCAGCAGGCCGTCGCGGACGATGAAGCTCGGCTGAATCTTGGGGTCCTTGTCGTCGTCGGGCACATCCGCATGCCATCCGGCCAGGTCCTTACCGTTGAAAAGAGATACGGGTTCCGCGACGCAGGGAGACACGGTCAGAGCAGCGAGCAGGCAGGCAAATTTCATAATTTTTCGGGTTATGCGATGATCTACGTAGGTGACGGAGGATCATTCCAAGGACTTTCGTTTGAAACGAAAAAAGTCCGGGACCTTCGAACAGTCGTTTGTCAGCGTGGCCCGGTTCGAGCTGCGAACGGCCCGGTGGAATCCTCGGCACGACGGGATAAATCGGGAATAACGTTTGCGGTTCCAGCATCATTGACTACGTCAAAACGAGCCCGGCAAGGGCATAGCGGCACCCCCTCAGCAGGTCATGTGGATTGTTCTCTTCGCACTTCGTTACAAGTATACCATCGGCGTTTTGGGGATTCTGATTCTGCTCTTCGGAATCATGTCGGCCAAGAAGATGTCCACGGACATCCTGCCCCGCGTCGACAGCCCAGAGATCACGCTGGTCTGGACCTACACGGGTCTGCCCGCGGCGGAGATGGCGGCCAAGCTGACCTCCTTCTCCGAGATCGCGACGCTGAACAGCGTCGATGACCTCCTGGAGGTCCGCTCGGAGACTTTCAACGGCGTGGGTCTGGTGAAGATGAAATTCCAGTCCTATGTGAATGCCGACACGGCGCTCTCACAGGTGACCGGCGTGTCGCAGACCATTCTCCGGCGCATGCCTGCGGGCACCACGCCGCCGCTGATCATCCGCTCCAGCCCATCGAGCGTGCCGATCGTCCAGTTGGTCATGTCTTCGGACTCGATGACTTCCGGCCAGCTTTACGACTACGCGCGCCTGGCCCTGCGCGGCCAGATCCAGAGCATCCCCGGCATGCGCCTTACACTGCCCTACGGCGGTGCGGCCCGCCAGGTGATGGTCGATCTGGATCCGGATGCTCTGAATACCTTTTCGATGTCGGCCTCCGATGTGAGCGCCGCCATTTCCCGTCAGAACCTGACCCTGCCGTCCGGGACCATGCGCGAGAATGGCCGCGAGCTGCCAGTCGAGCTGAACGCCAGCCCGGAAAACGTCCAGTCGTTCCTGGACATCCCGCTGCGCTCGGTGGACGGCAAGATGGTGCTACTGCGCGACGTCGCCAACGTGCGCGACGGTGAAGCGGTTTCAA
>JAQGPE010000202.1 GCA_028293225.1 Akkermansiaceae bacterium
AGATTCTTAAATCCGGCGAGGCGTCCTTCCCGCTGATCGGCTCGGTCAAAATCGCCGGCATGACCGTTCCGGACGCCACCCGCATCATCAAGGAACGCTACGCCAAGGAGTTCCTGGTCGATCCCCAGGTCACGCTGACCGTGGAAAACTACGCCGCCCAGCACGTCTCGGTGGTCGGAGCCGTGAAAAGCCCGGGTCAGATCGTCTACCCGGAAAACGGCACCTTCGATCTTCTCTCCGCCATCGGCAGCGCCGGCGGCCTGCTTGAAAATGCGGACAAGAACCGCATCAGCCTCGTCCGCGCCTCTGGCGGCCAGGCGACTTACAGCCTTTCCTCCCTTCAGAACAGCGGCCAGGTGCCGATCCAGCCCGAAGACCGGGTGATCGTCTACGAAAGCGCCTACGTGAAGAAAATCGTCACCGTCCTGGGTCAGGTCAAAAAGCCCGGCACCGTGGAATTCCCGCTCGATGGCTCGCTGGACCTGATCACCGGCATCGCGATGGCGGGCGGGTATTCCGACATCGCCAACCCGAAGAAGGTCAGCGTCAGCCGCAATGGCAAGGTGTCCATCATCAACGCGCAGGCCCTGGCAGAGGGAGGGGGAGCTCCCTTTGTCCTCCAGCCTGGCGACATCGTGAATGTCGCTGAACGCATTTTCTAAAGCTTTTGCAGGCAACTCTCTGTTGAGTTGCTCTTTTTCGTTACCTGAAATTCCATGAGTAGCCCGTCTCCCCGTAATCCTTCCGAAGCAGGCGAACCCATCCACGACGACCACTCCTTCGAGTCCGAAATAGGAGCCAGCCGCAGAAAGGAGCGGGTCAAGCGTCTCCTTCAGGAGTTGATCTCCCGCTGGCACTGGATCGCACTCGGTCTGATCCTGGGTGTCCTCGGATCCCTCTACTATCTCTCGAAGGCTCCTTCGCTCTACACCGCGCAAGCCCGGATCCTGGTCAAGCAGAAGGCCTCGACCCTGATCAACAGCAAGCAGGACGAGGATTTCGACCTCAAGACCACGGAAGCGCTCAATACCGTTTCCCAGCAGATCCGCCGCTTCGAGCTTCTGCAGCGCGTTGCCGCCCGCCCCGACGTCCGCGCTCTGCCCGGCCTGATTCCGGCCCAGGTCCAGTGGCTGCCGGAATGGGCTGCGAAAATGGTCCCGAAGAAGAAGGAGAAAGCTCCTGAACTCGAAAAGGACGGCGTGGTTTCCGCCGACATCCTGGCCGCCGCCATCGAAAACTGGCTCGAGGTTTCCCTGGTCCGCAACAGCCGCCATATCGACGTCAAGGTCACCCATCCCTCCAATCAGGTGGCGATGGTGATCGCCAATGACATCGCCGAGGAATACCAGAACGAGGTCCTCGGCAGCCGCGCCGACGTCCAGTCGTCCGCCATGGGGATCCTGGTGAGTGAATCGGAACAGGCCCGTCAGAAATTGCAGATCGCGACCAGTGCGCTGGCTTCCTACACCCGCGCGCTGACCCTGCACCAGACCCTTGAGGACAAGGAAAACGAAGTCCGCCAGCTTTCCCGCCGCTACCTGCCGAAGCATCCCAAGATGCTCGCCTCCCAGGGCGAACTCGACACGCTCAAGCAGCGCTTTCTTGAAGAGTTCGAGACGGTCCGCCATTCCCGTGCCGACCAGGATTTCTGGGAGACTTCCGGCCAGGAGATCGATGCCACCGGCACCGATCAGGAGGCCCGCCTCCGCACCGCCCGCCAGCTTCTGCTGGCACGCAGCGGCGTTCTGAAGAGCGAAATCGACAGCCAGAACTCGGTCTTCAATTCGATGCTGACCCGGCTTCAGGAAGTCGACGTCAACAAACAATCCACTGAAAACGAGGCGAAAATCGACAGCCGCGCCCGCCTGGAGGAAACCCCGACCTCGCCCAAGCGCAGCCTGATCCTCGCCGCAGGCGGGGTGGGCGGTCTCATGCTCGGCCTGGGCGTGGCCATGATGCTCATCCGGCTCGACAACACTTTCCATACGGTCGCCCAATTGGAGGCCGAGACCGGCGCGCCGGTGCTCGCTTCGATTTCGGCGATTCAGCCCCGCCGCCTGGCGGATGCCGAGAACAAGGCCCGCAAGAAGGGCGCCCCCAAGCCGGAGGGCGTCATGGCCGGCTGGAACGAAAACCTCGTTTTCCGCCCGGGTCTCTCCAGCACGCCGTATGCGGAAATGTATCGCGTTCTCCGCGCTTCGGTCTCCCTGCTGGGGGACGAGTCGCACCGCCGCATCACTCTTTTCACCAGCGCCCTGCCGGGGGAGGGCAAGAGCCTCACTTCCGCGAACTTCGCACTCGCGGCTGCCGCCCAGGGACGTCGCACGCTGCTGATCGACCTCGACCTCCGCAAGCCGAACGTCCACCGCGTGTTCGGACTCAAGCGCACCACCCACGATGGCGGGGTGACCGAGTGCCTCGCAGGCCTGATGGACTTTGACGACGTGATTCAAAAGGACAGCGGCTCTCCCAATCTGCATCTTATCCTGGCCGGCAAGCGCGCCCCGAATCCGGGCGAACTCCTTCACCCGAAGAATCTCAAGGATCTTCTGGATCGCGCCCTGGCCGCCTACGACACGGTGATTCTCGACACCGCGCCGCTTCTGGCCGTGCCCGACACCCGCATCCTCGCTCCGCTTGCCCACCATCTCTGCCTGGTGACGCGCGCCGACTTCGTGCCGAAGCGCGCCGTTTTCCGCGCCCTGGAAACCCTCCAGGATGACGGCACCTCCATCTCGGGCCTTGTCTTCAACGGCTTCACCGAGAAGCGCCGCCTGGTCGGGGAAAACTACTCCTACGGCTACTATCGCCGCGGCTACGGCTATGGCCGCGGTTATGGCTCGTATGGAACCTATGGGGACGATGACGAGGACGACGACGTGGAGATGCTCCCGCCAACCGGCTCCGGCCCGGCGGCTCCGCCCCGCCAGCAGCCGACTTCCGTCAAATAAGCCTTCCCGAGCTCCCGCTGCCTGACCGGCGGTGGGAGTTTTCGCCTCCCGCGTCATGGCCTCCCGCGATTCGTCGAACCAGACTGAGCCCGCCGGAAGCCGGTTCGTCTGGGGCGGCTTTTTCCTTCTGGGTCTGCTTGGGGCTTTCTTCGCACCGGCCCGATGGGAGTCGCAGACCGCCGTTCTGCTCGGCGTCGCGGGACTCTTGATGGTTCTTTTCCCGCCGCAGGTAAGGCTTCCCCGCTACTGGTGGCTTTTCGGTCTGGGTTTTGTCGCTCTGAGCTGTCTGGCCTTTCTGCCTGCTTCTCTTGTGGGCGGCTTTCCCGCCTGGCGAACCCGTCTGGAAGACCTCGGGGTTCACACGGGATCGAGTGTCGCCGTGCAGGTGCCACAGGCCGCGGAAATGCTGGCGGTGTTTGCCTCCACCCTGGTGGTCGGCATGTGGCTCGCGGGCCACCGCGCTTCGTCCGGACAGCTGCGCTTCTGGACGCTCGCATTCGCCGTCGGCGTGGCCATCTACTCGGTGCTGTCCCAGTTCACCCGGGACATGGAGTTCGTCCATCGCACCGACGGGCATTTCGGTTTCTTTCCCAACCGCAACCACACCGGAACTTACCTCGCCATGGGAGTCGTGGTGGGCCTTGGTTCGTTTCTACAGGCGATCCGCGACGAAAGGCCATGGATCAGCGTGCTCGCCGGTCTATCCGTGGCGATCAATCTGCTGGCGGTCGTTGGCTGGTCCATCAGCCGGGGCGGGGTCCTGCTCACGGGCATCGGCGGCCTCCTCTGGCTGGTCGCCATGGGGCCTCATTATCTTGGCCAGCACGGTCGCCGTATCGTGGCCCTGCTTCTGTTGGTGACGGTTGGCGGGTATCTGCTCGCGGACACCCGGGTGAAAAGACGTCTTGAAAAAACCACCGAAGTGGCTGCCTCGGTGGTGTCTGCTGACCCGGAT
>JAQGPE010000608.1 GCA_028293225.1 Akkermansiaceae bacterium
CGTGGAAATCGCCAAGCAAATCGACGGCTACCGCATCAGCACCTACTTCTACAAGGACCGCAACGGCAAGATCAACTGCGGTCCGATCTGGGACTACAACCTCTCACTTTTCAACGCGAACTACAACGGCGGCGACTCCCACACCGGGTGGTATTACTCCCAGCTTGGTAGTTCGGATTACTTCTACTGGCCCCGCTTGCAGCAGGATCCCAACTACATGATTCGTCACTGGGACCGCTATTGGGAACTCCGCCGAGGCATGTTCGCCACCGACACCCTTCTGAACTACATCGATGGCCTGGCGAGCGAACTGGTCGACGGCAGCAGTACTCCGGTGACCAACAGCATGGCCAGCCAGTCGCCTTTGCTTGAGAGCCCGGCAATGCGCCACTACCGCAAGTGGCCGGTGCTCGGCACCTATCTCTGGCCGAATCCAGATAACTACGGCGCGCGCACGAAGTTCTGGAACGGTCCGGGTTTGAATCCCCTCACCTACACCAGTTCGGACTCCGAAGTGGACGCGATGAAGAGCTTCCTCAAGCTCCGTCTCGCGTGGATAGACGACCAGAACTACGTGGGCTCGACGATCTATCGGCCTCCTGTATTCAGCCAGAGTGGAGGCAATGTTGAAGCCGGAACCCCGCTTGCCATCTCAAATTACACCGGCACCCCGCCCGCGGGGTTCACTTATGCCACGGGAGGCACGATCTATTACACGAGTGACGGCAGCGATCCCCGCGGTTCAAACGGAAGCCCCGTCGGCACGGCCTACACGGGAGCTTTGTCGCTCGACCATTCGGCGACCGTCAGCGCGAGGCTGTTTGCCGGGGGCAATTGGTCTCCGGTGACCACTGCTTCCTTCGCGGTGAATGCCTCTCCGGCGAGCGCGGCGAATCTGGTGATCTCGGAAATCTGCTACAAGCCGCTCGCCCCGGCCCCTGGTTCTCCCGAGTATGTCGCGGGCTACACCTCCGGAAACAACTTTGAATACGTGGAGCTGCTCAATGTGAGCGGCGGCGATGTTGATCTCGCAGGCTGCCATTTCGGCTCTGGCATCAGCTTCGACTTCACCACCGTGAGCGCCCCCAAGTTGATCCTCTCGCCCGGACAGCGAGTCGTTCTGGCAGGAAATCTCGATGCATTCGTCATGCGCTTTGGCGGCACCGCGGCTGCCAAGGTCATCGGCGTCTTCGGCGGAAACCTCAACAACAGCGGTGAGACCGTCACCTTGTTTGCTGCGAACGATTTGGTCATCGCCAGCGTCTCCTATGGCACCGCGGCGCCCTGGCCCGTGGAAGCCTTCAACTCCGGCTTCAGCCTCGTGCTCAACAACGCCATCCCGAATGCCACTTACACCGAAGCGGACTTCCGGCCCAGCGTGCAGGCGGGCGGCACTCCGGGTACGGCCGCTGGCCCGGCCTTCACCGGCACCCCCCTCGCGGACAGCGATGGAGACGGAACGGTGGACCTGATCGAATACGCGACCGGTTCGTTGGCCAATGACAACGCCAGCGTATTCCAGCCGACCGTTAGCGAGATCACTGTGGGCACCGGAGCAACGGCAACCCGTCATCTCGCCTTGAGCTTCCGGCGCTCGATCGCTGCGGACGGAGTGGCCTGCCGTGTCGAAGTCTCCGACAACCTCAGCACCTGGTCCTCGGCCGCCGGAGCCGTCACCTGGGTCTCCAACACCAACAACGGCGACGGCACCCTGACCTGCATCTGGCGGGCCAAGGCTCCGATCGGCCCAGTCCGACAGTTCATGCGCCTGTCAGTGGTGACCACGCCCTGATCCGCGCCGGAACATGACGTTCGCTCCGCATTTGTACCCATTTCCGCATCTAAGCGGTCCCCATTTACAAATGGTTCTCCGGGGCCGCCATGGCTCCCCCGCCCGGCCTTTTGCCAAAGCGGGAGGATGGCGGTGACCCCATCCAGGCCGCCCGACTTTGCTTCGATTCAAAGTGACGGGACGGGCGGCGCGCTCAAGGCAACTGCTTCAAGCGATAGAACTGCTTCTGGGGCGCGGCACCGCCTCCGTGGACGTAGTTCTGGACGGCGCCGGCGCCGGGGATCACCGGGCCGAGATCGGTCCAGGTGGTCAGATTGAGCGAGCGTTGGAGTTGATAGGGAACTCCCGGGGAGCAGGTGTAGTTGATGTTCACGTCGGAAGGGAGCCGGTTCACGCTGACGATGGCCGACAGCGGGACGGTTTCCACCTCGACGGCGGAGTTTTCCGTGCTGCCGCTGATGATCCAGACTCCCGTGGCGGAGGCGGGGAGGGTTTCCGGAATCAGCCCGAGCTTGAAGGTGCCGGTTTGCTGGATTCCGAAGAGGAAGCGGACGTTGATGGCGGCGCCGTTGGCAAGCGGGGTCGCCAGGGTGACGGTGTTGGCGCCAAAGACGGAGTTGAATCCGCCGCCGTTCGGTTGGCTCGGAGGTTGTTCGAGGGTGGTGCCGCGCACGGTGACAGCGGCACCGCCACTCAGGACGATCGCCCCGTCGGCGCTGGTGATCGGACGCAGATCGGAGACTCCGGACGGCGAAGGGAAGGTCGAAAGATCGACCACCCGGAACCGCAGGCGCGTCAGGCTGCCGCCGGTGAAATTGATGAATTGGCGGCTCAGCAGGAAAGTGCCGAAGGTGCTGTTGTTCGCGGGAACGGAAGTGAAATCGCGGACCCGGTTGGGCGGGCTGGTGGAAGAGACCCCCGGATCGACCACTCTGCGCACGAGCGCCGGGCCGGAGCGCAGGCGGACGGGCGAGGACAGGTTCTCCGGCCCCGGCGCGCCCAGGCGCTGACCGGCGCCCGCGGAGGTCGCGTTGGTATCGACGAAGACGAAATCGGCCACGTTGTTGTTGGTGTCCTTGACGACTCCGCTCAGCAGATCGCGGTAAAACGAGTAATCAATGCTGAAGGGCGTGATCGCCGGGTAACCGGCGCCCTCCTTGTAGAGGGTGTTCGCTTCCGAGGTGGAGCCGACGGCGTCGAGGCGGTTGGGGAGGGTGAAACTGACCGGGTTGGAGGTGCGGAAGAGCGCGATGCCGGCGTTGTCGGGGATGTCGACGGTGAAGCCGGCGTTGCCGGTGGCGGTGGTTCCATTTCCGGCGGGATGAGAGGGGAGACTGTAGCCGACCGTGTTGACGCCAAGGTAGTGGCCGCGGGCGGGGATCACCGTGCCGTTGGGGATCACGAAGCGCGCGACCCCGTCGGACGCCGCCACGGCGTAGCCCGATGAACTGTCAGTGCTCTGCACGGTGTGAGCGGAATCGGTCGCGTTTTGGATTTCGACGAACTCGTCGTTCGCGCCGTTCGGACCGCGGACCCGGAATTCGCTGATCACCAGTTGACCGGCCTGGGCCGGAATCACGGTGGTGATGGTCAGGGTCCAACTGGCGAGGGCACCGAAATCCACATTGTTGTCATCCACCACATAGAGGCTCCAGACTCCGGTGGGGCTCATGCCTTTGAAGGCGGAGAGTGCGGAGTTGGCGCCGATCGCCGGGGCGGGGGCCGGAAAGGTCTCGGAACTTCCATAGTTGGTCGGCTTGTAAGTCCCGCTCGAGATGACTGTTGCGTCCGGCAGGGAGTTCGGCGCGTCGTCGTCGAGCGATAGCGAGATGCTAGTGATGTCGGTGCCACCCCCGACATCCGACAGGATCAGGGCCTGGGTGCCGTCCGGCGCGACCAGCAGGATGTCGATGTCGTCCGGAAATGTGTGGGTCAGGCCATTCAATTGCACGGTCAGCTTGCTGATGACGCCGGTCATGCCGGCGACATTGATCGCCGAGGGATAGGGAGTGGCCTTGGTGGGGGCCGTCCCATCATTGATCGTGATCCCCGCGGCATTCGTGAAGGCGGAGGTTTCGGCGAGAGCCTCGCCCATGCCCAGGGCAAGCGGCAGCGCGGCAATGAAAGTTAGGAGGAGGTTTTTCATGACCTACCATTCGGCCCAGAAGCCAAGGGAGTCGTCAAATAGCAATCAGACCATCCGAATGATCGGAAGTATCTTATTTTGAATCGAATCGAGACGATTCCCGCCCGGCGAAACCAAGAGACCTTTGAGAGCCCCCTATTTCGGCAAGGCCGCCTTCCTTCGCCTAACATGAAGGAGTCTCATCCCTAACAACGGGCTTTCTCCAAGTCCCCTGATGAGTGATTGGGGAGGTCGATTTTCAGAGAAAGCGTCTTCCCATGCGACAATCAGGTTTCCCATGCGATAGACACTTTGCAGATGTTTGAGGCCATGGCCGGAGTGATCCGGCAGGCTCCAAAAGCTTACAGGCGATGAAATCCATGACGATTTTGATTTTAGGCGCGACGGGTCTCACCGGCAGAGAAACCCTCCTGCGGGCTTTGGAGGATACCAGGGTCGGGAAGGTCATCGCCCCGACGCGGCGCAGTCTCCCGAGTCATCCCAAACTCGTAAACCCGGTGGTCTCCGAGCTCGATTTATCGCTGCCGGAGGTTGCCCATTGGGCTCCGGATGCGGTCATCTGTGCGTTGGGAACCACCATCGGAAAAGCCGGATCAAAGGAAGCTTTCCGGCACGTCGATTACGCTCTACCGGTCGCTTTCGCGAAACGGGCTCACCAGCAGGGGACCGAAATTTTTGCGCTGATTTCCGCTTCGGGTGCCTCGCTCTCCATTCCTTTGTTCTATAGCCGAACCAAAGGCGAGGTTGAGAGGGACATCGGCAGCATCGGATTCAAATCCCTCACGATCGTGCGTCCGGGCATGATCGGTGGCGACCGGGATGAGGTCCGGCTCGCGGAACACGTGGTCATTCGATTGGCAACCCTGCTGCGGCCGCTTCTGCCGCGGGGACTTCGCGTCAATCCGGCCTCCAATATTGCCAAGGCCCTCGTGGAATCGGTCGTTACTGCTAGACCCGGCCGCCACATGATCACTTCAAGGGATCTGGTATCGGATCCCCTCCGTTAGCGCGGATCCCGAACCATCAGACGGACGAAGGAGCCTTCCGTTGGCTGGAGGAGGATGCGTTCGATGCTCAGAATCCCATCGCGGCGGACGAACTGGGAGACCGGGCCGGGCTGCCAGTTGATGAGGTACTTCGAGACCTGCCAGGAGACTTCCAGCGGGGTGCCGCCGGAGAGGGACTCGAGGGCATTGCGGTCGAGGCTGGCTTCGGCCTGCCAACCGCCATCGACCTTGAAGAAGCGGATCGCGCTGTGAGGCGCGTCAGCGATCAGCGGGTTCGAGCCCATCGCGAGTTCCAACAGATTTGAAATGCCATCGTGATCCGGGTCGGCGGTCTCGTTCGCGTTGGCCCCGGTAAGAGCGGGGCGGTCGGCCAGCCAGCGCGCGAAGGGATCGGCAGCTGGCGACATGGAGATGTTCAGCTTGGCCAGGCCGGTGATTTCCGTCAGGGCGGGCAGTCCATCGGACCCGATCAACTCCTGGCGGGAAACGCGGATGGTGTAGGTCTGTCCGGCGACGGCGGGGAAGCTGACCGCGCTGGCGGTGACTCCGGCCCGCGCAGTGGCGTTGTCATTTTCCGCGACGCGGGCGGTGGCGTCGGGCGGGTCGGAACTGAAGACCGCCAGGATGGTATCGAACTCGCTGCCGAGGGTGTCCATGCGGACCGTGCCGGTGGAGGGCGCGGTCCATTTCCACCAAAGGGTCGCGCGGGGGACACGGCGGTCGAAGCCATTGACGACCTCGCCCGTTTCCACGGTCGCGCCGGTGCTGTCAACGCTGCTGGTGGCGGTACCGCCGCTGAGGACGATCGCGTTGGCGAGCATGTCGTTCGGCGCGGCGGAGGCGAAACGCAGCGTGAAGGGCGCGGTGATCTCATCGTAGGGGCGCGTGGCCACGGCGATGTGGTAGGTCTGCCCGGCCTGCACGTAGGTGGTCAGATTGTGAGAGCCATCGGGCAGGGCGTCGCCGTCCGTCCACTCCTGCAGGGTGCGGCCGCGATAGAGGTGCATGGCGAGGTCGGTGGTCGAGTCGAGCCGCAGGGTTGCCGGGCCGGAAACCGTGGGAGTCCAGTCATACCAGACCGAGCGGCCGGGCGGGAACGTCACTCCATTCGCCACGCCGCTGATGCCGGTGTGGTCGCGCTCGCCGGGTTCGCAGGAGGCGAAGGTCACGTCGCCGGTGGCGGAGGTCCAGTTGGAGGCCAGCACCTGGGGGCTGAGGAAGGAGTCATTGGCCGGTGGCGTGCCGGGACCGGGGATGAGCGCCAGGGTTGCGGAGCGCAGCCGCTTCAGGCCGGTGCGGGAGACGATGGTCCAGTGCTGCCCGGCGGCACTGGCGAGCCGGAGCGTCGGTGCGCCGCCATTGGTGCTGCTGGCACCGGCGGTGATCGGAGTGAGACCATCGGCATAGGCGAGCAACGCGTCGCTGGTCGCGAGCGTGCCGTTGAGGCTGATCTGCGTGACGCCGGATGAGGGGGCGGTCCAGGTCCAGAACAGCCGGGTGTCCGACTCCGCGCCGAGAGTCACCGGCGTCGACCAGGAAGCGCCGGCCATCGGGGTTGCCCGATAGGACTGATCATTCGACGGTGGCACCTGGAAGACTCCCGTGCTGAGCTGCACGGAGATGGGGACGGTCGTCGTGGTGGTGGCCTGGAAAAAGTAGGTCGCACCGGCACGGGCATCGAAGGTGGTAAGCGTCTCGGTCGAACCCGGTACGGCGATCGCCGTACCGCTCTGGAAGAAAGCCGAGGTCGAGCCGACCGAGGTAGTCAGACCGCTGCCCGCCGGAGTGAAGACCCGCCACTCCATGCGGGCATTAACCTCAGCGGTCCATGCCCACCACAGCTGGCGCTGGGCGGAGGGGGCGACCTGGGTATTCGCCGTGGAGGCGCCGGTCAGCGATTCACTGAAGGCGGCGGCGTCCGGGGTGATCGCATAGGCTCCGTCCGATGTGCCATTCACCGGCTCGATGCCGAACTTGATCCAGCCGGGATCGACTGGGCCGGCGGGAGTATCGATCACGATGTAGTAGGTCGTTCCTGCCAGCACATCGACCTGGCTGCGCTGCCAATGGACATCCGCGGCCGGAGCGAGCACGGGAGTGAGTCCGTTCAGCGCGCTGCCTTTGTAAATCACCATGCGGGAGAGCAAGGTGGTGCTCTGCGTTTCCAGCCAGACGGAGGCGCGGCGGGTGGTGGCAGGCGTCCATTTCCACCACAACGAGCGGGCGGAGGAGCGGCCTGTTAGAGCCGGTTCGCCCGTTTCGGCGGTGGCGCCCTGCGGGTAAAACAGGGCTTCCTGCTGATCGCCGTTCCAGACGGTGGCGGAGGCGAAAGCATCGTTGGCCGGGACACTGCTGGCTGAGACGATGTTCAGGGCGATGTCGCCACGCGAGCGGTCGAAGGAATCCGCAGCGATCTCGTACTTCGTGCCTGCGACGGCATTGAAGGTCACGCTGCTGAAGGTCTCCGGAAAGACGATCGTGTCACTGGCGACGGAGGTCAGGGCATTGACCGCGGTGCCGGTGTAAACCGCCAGACGCGGCTGGGCGGCGCTGCCGGAAGTATCGATGGTCACCGTGCCCGAGGACGGCGCGGTCCACTCCCACCAGACCGAATAGGTCGCGGCGACGCCGGCGTGGGCGGGTTCGCCGGACTGCTTGGTGGCGCCTTCGTTGTTGGCGGAGGCGTGAACGACCGGGCCAGCGAGCGTGGAGCGGGAGGCGAAATTGTCGTTCACCGGAGCGGCGGGCATTGACACCGAAATCCGGAACAGGCCGTTGTCGGCGGGCGAGCCGTCGACCAGGATCTTGTAGGAGGTGCCGCTGCTGACCGGGTAGGCGGTCAGGAAGGTCTGCTCGGTGGTGGTTGCGCCGCCGCCGCTGCTGGTGACCAGCGGCGAGAGCGAGCCGATGGTGGTGCCGGAGAAGATGCCGACGGCAGGAGTGAACTTCGCCGCCACCACCTTGAAGACCGCATTTCCCGAAGCCGGGGCGACCCACTCGTACCAGACCGAGTGGCCGACGGTCGCGCCGGACAGGGCGGGCTCACCACTTTCCAGGGTCGCGCCGAGGACGTTGCCGCCGGTTTCGACGGAGATGCCGGAGAGCAGCAGGCGGTTGGCAAAGGCGTCGTTGGGGGCTGCTGTCAGGGGTGCGAGCGACAGCTTCAACGCGCCTTCCTGGCGGCTCTGGCAGTCGAGCATGATCCGGTAGGTGGTGCCGGAGACGGCGGCGAAAGTCACGGCGCCGGTGTCGCCCATGGCAGCGTTCGAGTTGGTCGCGACGGTGGTCAGCGCGCCGAGCGCGGAGCCGGTGTAAAGGCCCATGATGGTGTCGACACTGCTACCCGCGGTGGATAGGCGGAACAGGCCGTTGGCCGGGGCGATCCAGCGCCACCAGACGGTCCTGGCGCTGGTGCCGTTATCGACATTGATGAATGGGTCGTTGGTTTCGCTGGTGGCATCGACATTGGTGCCGGTGGCGGTCCAGGCGCTGCCGTTCTGGCTGGTCGCGGCGGCGAAGGCGTCGTTGGCCGGAGGGTTGACCGGCCGGATGTTGACGTGTGCGAGGCCGAGGTAGCTGCTCTCCCGGCTCAGCTTGATCTGATACTCCGTGCCGGCGGTGGCGTTCAGGTAGACGCGCCCGTAAGCGCCGGGATCGTAACCGTAGAGTTGCTCGTCGCCGACCGAAGTCAGCGACGCACTGGCCGTGCCGGTGAAAAGGGCGACCCGCATGAAGCCGGGGCTGCCCTGGCTGGAGATCACATAGCGGGCGGTGGCGGGCGCGACCCAGCGGAACCAGACCGTGCCGGAGTAGTCCGTGTCCACGGTGTCGCTGGCGGTCGCGCCGGTGAGGGTCTTCCGGCCGTCGAATTTCTCGTTGGCGGGCGGCTGGACGATCCGCAGGCCGAAGTTGACGATTTCCCCAATGCCGCGGAAACGGATCACCGTCCCGGCGGTCACCGGGTACCAGTCGGTCACCGCGCCGAGCGAACTGCGCAGTCCGGAGTCGGAGGCATAGGGCAGCCGGACGAGCGAAGCCAGCGACGAGCCGGTGTAAGGATCGACGTCGCCATTGTATTGGACCACCGCCATCAGGCCGGTGGCGGGGACGGTCCACTGCCACCAGGTGGAGTTGGATTCGTCCGCCTTGTCCTGGGCCGGTTCCGTCACTTCACGGGTCGCGAAAGTGCCCCAGCCATAGGCCGAGGGCGAAGCGCCTGTCAGGGTGGCGGCATTGGCGAAATCGTCATTCGCCGGAGCCTGCACCGGCTGAAATAAAACCCGCACGCAGCCATAGTCGGGAGGCGCACCCGCCAGGGTCGCGCCCTGGATCTGGATGTGATAGGTCTGGCCGGCGATGGCGCGGAATGCGAAGCGTCCGCCGCGCGAGCCGGCCACTCCGCCGATCGCCGAGGCATCGTCGGAATAATCGATCCGGGTCAGCGCATTGACCGCCGTGCCGGTGTAGACGGCGGTGATGGTGTCGTGATCGCCCTGGAGGGTATCGATCTGCCATGTGCCATTCGACGGCGCGGTCCAGGCCAGCCAGACGGTGTTGCCGCGGGCATCGGCCAGGCCGCCGGGTTCGCCGGTTTCCGAGGTGGCATTGCCATCGTCGACTACGATGTCGGCCGTAGTTCCTGAAATGACGGTGGCTCCGGCGAAGTTGTCATTCGACGGCGCGAAGGCGCCGCCCAGGACAGGCGTCAGGCTGAGCTGGAGGCGGCCGGGATCAAAGGGATTGGTGATGAAGGTGGGGTTCGAGTAATCCGTGCCTAGTACTTGAATCGAGTAGCTCTGACCGGCGGTGGCGGTGAAGGTGACGGCCGAGGCATTGGTAAAGCTGTCGGTGCCGGCCTGATAGCCGATCAGGCGGGTGGTATCGAGTGTGGCGCCGCTGTAGACCGCCAGCAGGCTGCCCTTTTCGCTGCCCCAGGTGCTGACGCGGACGGCTCCGCTGACCGGTGCGGTCCAGCGCCACCAGGCCGTCGGACCGTTCGGGAAGCCAGTCAGGATCGGTTCGTTCGCTTCGCTGGTCGCACCGTACAGGGTGCCTTGGGTGGCCCAAAACTGGCCGCTCATCACGGTCGCCGCGGCGAAGTTGTCGTTGGTTGGAGGGGCGGCGTGAAGGGACCCGGCACCCGTGATCAGCCACGCGGCGATGCCCAGCAGCGTCTTGAGAAAGGAGGGCCTCATCGGGTGGTCTTGGATGGGGTGTTATCGGCGGCAGTGACGGCGACGCGGAGGAAGACGGTGGGCAGCGGCGAGTCGCTCTGGAGCTGGGCGGTGCGGGTCGCGCCCTCGGCGGCGATGCTGATGGAGGCGGTGATTTCACCGGCGGTCTCGCCGCTTTCATGCCAGGTAAGCATGTCGGTGGACCACTGGACGCGTGAGACCATCCCGGGCGGGATCGCCTGGTTCTCGGTCCAGCGCAGGCGGTGGTCCGGCAGCGCGGTCAGCGGGCCGCTGTAGGAGGGCGCGAAGTAGTCGGCGAGCAGCTCCGAGGTAGGATCGGCCGGCGGCAGCGGCGTGGCCTGAGCCAGAGACGAGGTGCCGGTGATACTGACCAGGCTACGCTTGTTCGGGTCGTTGTCCCAGCTGTTGAAGCTGCCGCCGGCGAAGACCACGCCGCCGCCCTGTGGTTCAACGGTCAGCACCTCGCCATTTTCGCCGGTGCTTTTGAAGGTCGTGTCGAGCGAAGGACCGCCGAGCTGGAAGCGCGCGAGCTTTGGCCACTGGTAGCCGGCGATGCCGAAGAACGCCCCGCCGACGTAGAGAGTCGAGCCGTCGACCTTCACACAGCGGACCTCGTCATCGGGCGCCGGGTTCCATGCGGTCGGTGTTCCGGCGCCGCCCAGCGGGATCTGCGCGAGGTATTTCCGGCGCTGCCGGCCCATGCTGGTGAAGCGGCCGCCGGCGTAGAGATAGCTGCTGTTCAGCGCGATGCTGAAGACCGCCTGGTTCGGCTGCGGCTGCCAGGCCGGGTCGAGGCTGGTGCCATTGAAGCGGGCGAGGTAGGGCAGCGGGGTGGTGTAGGAACCGGTGACGAAGCCGGTGAACTCGCCGGCCAGGTAGAGGTCGTTGCCATCCCGAATCATCGCGTGCACCGGGCCGTCGGGTAGCACCGGGAAGTTCGGTGAAATGCTGCCGTCCTGATTGAGCAGGGCCAGGTTCTGGATCGATTGATTGCCGATCTGGTTGAAGGCCCCGCCGATCAGGTAGGTGCCGGTCTGCGGCAGTAGCGTGTAGATGGTGTCGGAGGGCTGCGGGGCGAAGGAGAGGACCGTGGCGCCGGTGGTGATGTTCAGGCGCAGGCAATTGTAGAGGAGCTGGATGCCGGGGCCGGGCTTCTCAAACTGGCCGCCGATGATGATATCGCCGCCGGTGATTTCCATCGCGTTCAGCTCGGTGTAGTAGCCGCCGAGCGCCGCGTTCCAGGAGGTGTCGACGGTGCGGCTGGCGGTGAGCTTGAAGAGCGAGTGGCGCTTGATTCCGTTGACGGTGTCGAAGGTGCCGCCGACCAGCCAGCCGCCATTGACGGGGTTGGCCTTGATCACGCTGATGCCGCCGAGGTTTTCGATCGTGGCCGGATAGACCGGGGCGGTGCTGCCCTGGGTGGAAAGGAAGTGCGCGAAGCCAGCGCCGGCGCCATTCGAGTCGAAGCGGCCGCCGGCCCAGCAGCCGTTGGAGCCGTCCGAAACCAAGGCCAGCACGCCGCCGTCGAAGGGCGGCTTCCAGGTGGCGTCGGCATTGCCGGAGACCTTGGCGACGCGGGCGATGTAGCTCTGCCCGACGCCGGAGATGCTGGTGAAATTTCCCGAGGCGTAGACGCTGTCGCCGGACACGCAGACCCGCGCGCACAAGCTGTCAGGGCCGGGAATCCAGGCCGGATCGCCGACCGCCTGGTTGGGCTTCAGGCGGGCGAGGAAGGCCGCGGAGACGCCGCCGATCTTCGTGAAATCGCCGGCGGCGTAGAGATTGGTGCCGTCGGTGGCCAGGTCGAAAACCGCGCCGTTCGGAGCGGGCGACCAGGCGGTGTCGACGGTGCCGTTGTCGGGATTGAGGCGGACCAGATTACTGAAGGGCACGCCGCCGATGTTGGTGTAGCGGCCGGCGGCGTAGAGCCAGCCGCCCGAGAGCATGAGGCGATCGACTTGGTTGTTCGCGTCGCAGTGCCACGTTTCCACCGCCTGTCCTGCGCCGGTGGCGGAGACCATGGCGAGGCGATTGCGCGTCAGGCCACTGACCCGGGAAAAGGAGCCGTTGAGCACGACGCCATTGGTCACGGGGACGATGTCGATGAGGTCGCCGTTCGGGGCTGGCCGCCACAGTGGATCGACCGCGCCGGTGGTGGCATCGACGCGCGCCGCGAAGGGCACGCTGACATTGTTCACGGTCTGGAAATCGCCGCCGAGATAGAGCCAGGTGCCGGACAGCGCCATGGCCGAGACCGAGCCATTGACGGTGACCGGGAAGTTGACCCGGGTGCCGGTGGCGGTGATACGGATCAGGCCGGGATCGCGCGCGCCATTGAAATAAGCGGTGAAACCGCCGAGGACGAAGGTGCCGTCGGGCATCGGCTGGATCTTACGCACATCGCCACGGACCCGGACTTCCGCCAGTTGGGTCGAGGTCTGCCCGCGGGCGGTCGATAGCGCCACGGGAAAAAACAAAGCAAAGATGACTATTAACCTAACGCAATCATATCGCCTTACCGGTCTCATAATGAACGCTATACGGGAGTGGAGGAGGAGCCGCGCGACCGGCTGAGGAGCGCCGTGAGTTAGCAGAAAAATCCGCCGCTGAAAAGGCGCTTCAGAGACACCGATGAAGAGATATTTGTAAGGCTCCGCCTCTTTCTCAAAAGCGTGCGAAATGCAGAACACGGCGGGCGGATTGCAGGACGGGTTGCAGGTATTTCTCAACGCTTGAAAAATGCGGACCGTGCTGCATGGCGGGCCGCCCGGTGTTCGCTTCCTGATCGTTCGTAAAGGTCTGTGGATTGCTAAGAGCGCGCGACCCGGCCGTGTGCGACCGCGGCCCCTCTCATCTCAAAACTCATCAACTCCCATGGCATCCAAGAAAAAGACTCCAGCGCCGACCGCGGCGAAAGGCCTCGCCGCGCCCGCCGAAACCCATCAGACCGCGCAGGAGGGACACGCGGTCCTCACCACCAATCAGGGCCTGCCGATTTCCGACAACCAGAACTCGCTGAGGGCGGGAACGCGCGGCCCGGCGCTGCTGGAAGACTTCATCCTGCGGGAGAAGATCACCCATTTCGATCATGAGCGGATCCCGGAGCGGATCGTGCATGCGCGTGGTTCCGGCGCTCATGGTTACTTCCAGCCGTATGAGTCGGCAGCGGATATCACCAAGGCGGCGTTTCTTCAGGACCCGAAGAAGCGCACCGAAGTGTTTGCGCGCTTCTCCACCGTCGCAGGCGGTGCGGGGTCGGTGGACCTGCCGCGCGACGTGCGCGGCTTCTCGGTGAAGTTCTACACCCAGGAGGGCAACTACGACTTCGTCGGTAACAACATCCCGGTGTTCTTCATCCAGGACGCCATCAAATTCCCGGACGTCATCCATGCGGTGAAGATGGAGCCGGACCGCGGTTTTCCGCAGGCGGCCTCGGCCCACGCGACCTTCTGGGATTTCATCTCCCTGACGCCGGAGAGCATGCACATGATCATGTGGGTGATGTCCGACCGGGCGATCCCGCGCTCGCTGCGGATGATCGAGGGCTTCGGCGTGCACACCTTCCGCTTCGTCAATGCGGAGGGGACCAGCAACTTCGTGAAAATCCACTGGCGGCCGACGATCGGCTCGGCGGCGGTGGTGTGGGACGAGGCGGTGAAGATCAGCGGTGCGGATCCCGATTTCCACCGCCGCGACCTGTGGGAGTCGATCGACAAGGGCGACTTCCCGGAGTGGGAGCTGTCGGTGCAGGTCTTCGATGAAGCGACCGCGGCGAAGCTCGATTTCGACGTGCTCGACCCGACCAAGCTGATCCCGGAGGAGATCATTCCACTGCGGAAGCTCGGCAAGATGGTGCTCAACCGCAACCCGGACAATCACTTCGCGGAAACCGAACAAGTGGCCTTTTGCCCCAGCCACGTCGTCCCAGGCATCGAGTTCTCCGATGATCCCCTGCTGCAGGGCCGTCTGTTCTCCTATCTCGACACCCAGCTCAGCCGCCTGGGTGGTCCGAACTTCCACCAGCTGCCGGTCAATGCGCCGCGCTGCCCGATGCGGAATTTCCAGCGCGACGGCCTGCGGCAGATGGAAGTGCCGGTGGGACGGGTCGCCTATGAGCCGAACAGTCTGGCGCCCGAGGCGCCGCGGGAGTGCCCGACGCATGGCTTTCGGACTCACCCGGAGGAGGTCAGCGGCGAGAAGATCCGCAAGCGCTCCGAGACCTTCGCCGACCACTATTCCCAGGCCCGCATGTTCTTCCGCTCCATGAGCGAGCCGGAGCAAAATCACATCGCCAGTGCGCTGGCCTTCGAACTCGCCCACGTCGAGATCAAGCCGATCCGCCAGAAGATGCTCGGGCATCTTCAGAACATCGATCAAGCGCTGCACGACACGGTCGCAGCCGCACTGGGCATGGAGGGCCAGGCCACGCCGATCGAGCCGGCGGTCACGCCCCGGAAGTTGGAGGCATCCCCCACCCTGAGCCTGGTCGGAAAAAATCCCAACACGCTGAAAGGCCGCAAGGTCGGAATCTTCATTGCGGATGGCTTCAACGCGGTGCTGCTGGCGACCTTGAAGACAGCCATCACCAAGGAGAAAGCCCGCTTTGCGCTGATCGCGCCGAAGATCGGCGGAGCGACCGGCAATGACGGCGTGCTGGTGGAAGCGGATCACGCGCTTTCCGGCGGACCCTCGTGCTTCTTCGATGCGGTGGCGGTGCTGACCTCTGCTGAATCCTGCGAACTGCTGGTGACCGAGGCCGCCGCCGTCAACTGGCTGCGCGATGCTTTCGGACACCTCAAGGCGATCGCCTTCGATGCTTCCGCGCTGCCGCTGCTGGAAGCCGCATCGGTGGAGCAGGACGCCGCAGTGCTGCAGATTGGTGACAAGAAATCGGTCGCCACTTTCATCACCGCCGCCAAAGCGGGCCGCCTGTGGGAGCGCGAGCCGACGCTGCGCAGCATCGGCTGAACTCCTTTCCTGGACAGACAAGACGATGGCCCTTTTTCCCTTCGCGGAAGAGGGCCATCTTCCGTCCAGACCATCACTCCTGCTGAGCCGGGCCGGGCTCGAAGAAGGCGAGCGGCTGGACGAGATTGGCGGGGAGCGGGAACTGCTTGTCGTAGATGCCTTCCGCGACCATCGAGGCATTGGCGTAGGCGTCCTTCATCATCTCCAGCTTGGCGTCGAGGTTATCGATGTAGTGAAGGGCGATCGCCTCCGGGGTCTTTGGCAGCACGGGCGAGCCGAACTGGTACTCGCCGTGGTGGCTGGCAATGAGGTGCAGCAAGTGGATGCGGACCTTTTCGGTCGCGGGCTCCAGGACCAGCCAGTCCTTGGCGGCCGGGCTATCGGCAACCTCCCGCCAGAGCTTGTTGACCAGTTCGATGCCGAGCGGGATGTGGCCCATCATTTCGCCGTGCATGTTATAGCTCTGGGCGAAGCCGCGCTCGGCATACTGGTTTTCCCAGAGCTTGCCGCAGTCGTGGAAAAGCGCGCCGACGATAAGGAGATCGCGGTTGAGCTGCGGGTAGATGCCGGAGAGGACATCGGCGGAGCGCATCATCTGGGCGACGTGCTCGGCGAGTCCGCCACGGCGGGCGTGGTGGTTTTTACGGGCGGCGGCAGCGCGGCGGAATTTCGCGCCCCAGTCGCTGAGGAAATGCCCGGCCAGCGAGCGCAGCCGCGGATCGAGCACGGTGGCGCAGAGTTCGAGGATGGTCTCCCAGTCGCGGCGCTGTTTTTCGGCGGTGGCCTCGTCGCCGGCGTAGAAGATTTCCAGGGCATCGCCCGACAGGCGCTCCCAGGCGATGTTGGCGGCGTTCAGGCCGTACTGGTTCTGGGTCCACTCGGCATCGAGGCGCAGGACGGCGCCATCGGGGAAAGTGCCGGCGGCTTCGTAGAGCGGGGCGTCCGACCAGGCGTTCAGGTTGAAGCTTCCGGTGGCATCGGCGAAGGACAGGACCAGGTAGGGCTTGCCGGCCTTGGTCTGGCGGGTGGAGCGGGATTGCAGCTCGGCATCGACCATGGCGGCCATGGCTTGCTCGTCGGCCTGTTCCTTCAGGGAGGCGATGGTCAGGAAGTTCACCACGGCAGCATCTCCGCTGCGGGTGGTAGTGTCACGCCCGGAGGCAACTGCTCGTTGATGATCAGGACGCGCGCCTGAGTGCCTTTGCCTACAGCGGTGGCTCGGGCTCGATCGATGGCGTCTTCGTGGGTCTGAGCCGCCGCCGGGCGTTTCCGGCCAGCAGCACCCAGGGTGAGCAGGAGTGTGATGAAGGCAATCAGCCCAATCAAGCTGAAGAGTCCTATAGCACGCTTCGAAGGTCGGTTCATAGGCGGGTTAACTTGGCACTTTATCTATTGCCAGCAGCGCATGGCAAGCCGGAACGCATTCATGCCAGATTATTGTATACAATCATCTTGCCTTTTTCGGCGATGCTCCTAATTGACTGGAAACCCAAGAAAACCTCCCTGCTGGATTGTATGCCGCAGCCTGCCCCAACAGGCGGATCCGCGGTCATTCCATCCGTTTCTCCTCCCTTCATGTCCCCGGAGCCGCTGGTGCCCGGTCGACCCGTCGTGGGGCGATTTTCGCAGGGATCTCCCAACCCATCCCATGACTCGACCCATCCAACGAAATTCCTCATCCGCCGCTGCCGTCGGGCTGGCGGCGATGGTCTTCACGACCGTCTTCAGCGCCTTCAATCCGGCCGCGGCCTCGCTGCTGGCCTATGACGGCTTCGACTACCCGGCCGGCAGCACGCTGACCGGCAAGACCGGCCCGCTGGGCTTCAGTTCCGCGTATACCGCGGTGGCTTCAGGCACGCCGGTCTCGGCTGCGGGCTATGCCTACGGCGACCTGGCGGTTGCAGGCAACAAGGTCGACTTCGCCGGCACCAATGGCAGCGGCGCCTTCGGCATCCTGTCGAATCCCTCCTATACCCCGGGCACGACGGTCTACTTCAGCTACCTGATGCGGGTCACCGCCGACACGGGCTACGCGGGTCTTTCCCTTTTCCAGGGCGCGACCGAAACGCTGTTCACGGGCAATGTTTCGGGCAACGGCAACTTCTTCGGGATCGATCCGAAGTCCGGCGCCAGCGTGAACTCCACCGTCTCCGGAGCGAAGCTGTCACTGCTCGTCTACCGCATCGATTTCACCGCGACCGGCGCGACCATCAAACTTTACGTCAACCCAACCTCCGGAGATGAACCCGCGACGCCCAACCTGACGGTAACGCGCACGACGCCGCTGACCTACGATCGCATCCGTCTCCAATCGAGTTCCGTCACCGGCTCCCTCGATGAGTTCCGGCTGGGCACGACCTTCGCCGATGTCGCCCCGGTGACCTTTGGCAATAACACGCAGGAAGTCGTGGTTGCCGGTTCTTCCGTCGCTTTCGGCTACGGCGCGGACACTCCGCCGCAGAGTTGGGCAGGTCGACTCGGCACGCTGCTGGAGACGCAGGCTCCTCTCGCGCCGGGCTCGAATGTCACCTGGCAGTATGGCAATGCCTCGGTGTCCGGTAACAACACCGCGGCGGTGCTGAGCCGCTATCAGAACGACGTCGCCGTCGCCCACAAGGACGCGAGCATCGTGATCATCGGGCTGTCGCTGGCGAACGAGGGCCTAGTCGGATCGACCACTCCGCAGCCGGTCTTCGACAGCTTCAAGAACGGGATGCTGCAGTTGATCGAGAACGTGAAGGCCCAGGGCGCCTACCCGATGTTCACGCTCTGCTACCCACAGAATACCTACAATGCGGAGCAGTATGAGTACATCAAGCGGATGAATTTGCTGATGAACTCGTGGGGCTACCCGAGCATCAATCTGCTGGGCGCGATCGATGACGGGTCCGGCCACTGGGCTCCAGGCTACTCCTTCGACGACGGCCACCCGAACTCCGCGGGTCACGGCGAACTCTTTTACTCGATCGTGCCGACGGTCTTCGACGCCATCGTGGCCGGTAAGAAGACCACCCCGCAGTGGAAGGACACCACCGCTTATCTGAGCTTGCAGCAGGATGCCGCCGAGACCGCGCCGATCCGCTTCACTCCGGAGCGGACCATGCACTCCTTCACGCAGACCTTCCGGGTCCGCACCACCGGCACCGGCACCATCGCCGCGGTCGGCTTCGGCACGCAGCGAGCCACCCTGGAAGTCCGCAGCGGCTCGCTGGTCTATGTCGGACCGGGCGGCACGGAACTGAACTCCGGCGTGGATGTGAATGACGGCGCCTGGCACGACATCGCTCTGGCCCACCGCTACACCACCAACAACACGCTGTTGTTCGTCGATGGCGTGCCGAAGGGCAACCTGATCGAACAACTGGTGCCGGATCTCTTCGTGCTCGGCGGGCCTGCCGGCACCGGCCGTCCCGCCGCACCGGCCCACGCCGACTACCAGGACCTGGCGATCTACCGTGGCGCCTGGACCGGTGCCGAGGCGCTGGCCCAGGACAGCGGCGCGCTCCAGCAGGCCAGCATGGAAATCTGCGCACCGCTGGCCGATGCCGCACCTTCTCAGGGCTCCACTCTGGAAAACCGCGCGCAGAGCCTGTCGCAGCTCATCCTGAGCAGCTCGCAGTTCACCGCCCAGGAAGCGCTGGTCGCGCCGGACAGCCTGAAGGCCGAGTCCTTCGCCGCCGGCGCCGTCAGCCTCACGTGGCAGGGTTACGGCGGCAATGGCTTCGTCGTCGAACGCCGCCGCACCGGCGTCGCCGAAGCCTGGACGACTCTCGCCACCACGACGGGGCAGGTCACTGCCTATGAGGATAGCGGACTGACCGCCGCGACCTCCTACGACTATCGTATTTCCGCAGTGGAAGGCGACCTGCGCAGTGACTCCACCAGCGTCGTGAGCATCCTGCCGAACGGCGTCGCGACCCGCAGCTACCAGGACTGGATCGCCAGCTACTACGCACCGCTGAAGACCACCTACCTGGTCGACTTCAACCCGAACGCCTCGCCGGACTACGGCGGTGCGAAATGGAACACCGTCACCAACCCGGCGGTCGGCGCGCCGAAGCTGCTGGTCGATACCACCAACAGCTCGGCCGCCGGCGTCACCGTGGCGATCACCGATTCCTTCGACCAGACCCGCACCGACAACGGCGCGCCGCTGACCGACTACCCGGCCGCGGCGCAGTCGACCCAGTTCGCGCTGCGCGATGACGTGCCGCTGACCGGGGCGATCAAGTTCGCCGGCCTGAGCCCCGGCTCGACCTACGACTTCACCTTCTTCGCCCGGCGCGGCACGCTGGTCGCCGGCTACGACTACTCCGGCACCTACACCTTCACCGGCGCGGGCGCTCCCGTCTCGGTCCGGGTCGATGGAACCCTGAACACGGCCCTGACCAAGGTGCCCGGGATCACCCCCGACGCCTCCGGAAATGTGACCCTGACCATTTCCTCCGGCAATGGCACCGGCAACCACTTCGCGGTGATCAACTTCATCCAGCTCGACAAGGCCGGCCAGGATCCGACCTATCAGGCCAAGGTCGATCCCGCGGGCGATCCGGATGGCGATGGCGTGAGTAATTTCGAGGAATTCGCGCGCGGTCTCGACCCGACCAAGGCCGATGCCTCGCCCTTCCAGGTGAAGGATTTCAGCGGAGCGGCCGCCGGATCGAATGTCCGGCTGACCTTCGTGGAAAATCGTCGCGCCGGCGGCGTCACCTACGTGCTGGAGAAATCCGCCGATCTGGTGACCTGGCAGGCTGACACGACTGCGACGAATTCGCTGCTGAACCGTGCGGGTGACTCCGACACCGTGGCTTTTGACAGTCCGGTGGATGGCGCGCACCAGTTCTACCGCGTGCGGTTGGCGCCAGCTGCGAACTGAGGGGCGCGGTTGCCATTTCCAGGACTGCACTTCCGTTCCCGGCGAGGGGGCGGAGGGCAGTCCTTTTTCGTGCCTGGGGGGAAGATGACCGGGAAACCGGAGCGCCACCGGAGGGGGGACACTCTTGTCCCCCCTGCTCAGCAGGTTGGGCTGGTCAAATTCAACGCCTCTTAAACTCTCCCGTCCACCCCATCCAAAAATCGGCATCCTCCCATTCGAACCAGGCTCCCGAGCTTAGCAGGGGGACAAGAGTGTCCCCCCTCCGTTCTCCGCTCAGCAGAGGCGGATCATGTCCTTGACGAACTGGCCCCAGAGGAAGAACAGGCCGCGTGGCGAGTACTCGAAATGGCCGTCGCGGCGGGCGCGGATGATGCCGGCGTCCAGGTTGTGGGTGATCTGGCGCTGCATTTCCTCCTCGATCGAGCCCTCGATCTCCTCAGGGTCCGGCATGCGCAGGCCATCGGGGTTGACCTTGGCGCGCTTCAGGAACTCGCGGTGGTCGCGCAGGATCTGATGAAAGCAGTTCCGCTCGCACGGGACGTGGTTCCAGTTCATGTCCGGCGGGCACTTCAGGGTCGGAGAAAAGGGGAAATTGGTGGTGCGGAAGACCCGGCCGTCCCGGTCGCGGGAGGTGACGGTGATAAAGGCAAAGGCCACCTCACCCTGCTCACACAAGCAAACGGCGCCGACGGCCCGCTCTTCCGGCTGCCAGTAGAGGCGGAAAAACTGCTGCATGCCGGACCATTCCCAGCCGCAGTCGTCGACGTGTTCGAAGCCTTCTTCCTCCATGGCGGTGGTGGCTTCGACGGCATTCGGGAAAAACGAAGGATCGGGCAGATCGCGGTGGCGGAGGCGGTTCTCCATCGGCAGGCGCATGGCGCGGATCCGGGTCAGCAGCTCCACCCAGGGCAGGAAAAACCACAGGGCCACCCCGATCAGGCCGCCCCACCAGCGCCCGGTCAGGTAGTAGAACAGCATGAAGCTGGCTCCCAGGAAGGTCACTGCCCCCAGCTTCCGGACGAAGGCCAGCCGCGCCGAGCGGAGCGCGACCGCCAGCACGAAAAGGCCGAGAACGATGAGACAGGAATGCATGAAATTTCAGGGAGCCCGGCGTCCGGCAGGCCTTTTTCCAGCTCCGTTTCCGGAGGTGGCGGCAGGCGCTGCACGCATGACCCCGGACTTCTCAGCGTGATCCTGTCGCCTGTCCAGAGATTCCGAGTGCCGCGATGAGGTGTGTGACACATCTTGCCGGGAAAAGCTGGCCAACCGGGCGGCCAACGCCTTCCGTCCGGCATGGCCATCGAGAGCTACGAAGGGATTTCCCCGGTCATCGCACCGGACAGTTTTGTCGCCGCCAGCGCCGATGTCATCGGCCGCGTGACCCTGGGGGAACTCAGCAGCGTCTGGTACAACGCGACCCTGCGCGGAGATATCAACGAGATCGTGGTCGGGCCGCGCTCGAACATCCAGGACAACGCCGTGATCCACCTGGCCGATGACTACGGCTGCTATATCGGCGAACTCGTCACCGTCGGCCACTCCGCCATTCTGCACGCCTGCACGGTCAAGGACGAGGTGCTAGTGGGCATGGGCGCGATCGTCCTGGACGGCTCGGTGATCGGGGAAAGGTCGATCATCGGCGCCGGTGCGCTGGTCACCGGTGGCACGATCATCCCGCCTGGCTCGCTGGTGCTGGGCTCCCCGGCCAAGGTCGTGCGGACCCTTTCCCTGGATGAGCAGGCCAAGATCCGGGGCTGGGCGGACAAATATGTGATTCAATCCCGCAAGTTCCTGGCGCGGGATTAACGGGATCATCAACGCTGCCTCCTGACGAAAACGGCATACTGAGGATTGTCGGCAATCCAGCGCTCCGCTGCTACACCGTCTGTATCGCTCAAGTAGGCGTACGCCATGCCGATCAGAAGCCTGCACTTGCCATCAGGGAATTCCGCCAGCAGTTCGGCACTTTCCAGGACTTTGACGGGATTCTTTGGTGCCACGTGACATGCCCAGGCATCGAGCAAAAGCCTCTGGGTCTCTTCCGGACTGCCCTTAAGATAAGCCAGGCCGGTCACGATGCCGTCGCTGGTAGCAATCGCCGCCACAACACCTGCCAGGGCATTCTCTCGCGTAGCTCCGGCGGGCATCGATTCGACCAGTGAAATTGCGGTATCCCGGTCGTTCAGGGCGTATTTCAGAAACAGGTCAGGCTCAGTCAAGGTCCGGTCCGGCTGATCCTCAGACACCGTGTGGGAACTGCGCGCGATCTGGGCGGCCGCCATCGCGATCTCGTCAGGAGTGAAGCCGGGAATCCGCTCGATGTGATCCTCGACGGC
>JAQGPE010000229.1 GCA_028293225.1 Akkermansiaceae bacterium
GCCGTCGACCCCGGCGATCGATGCCGCCCTGGGCAACCGCCGTGACCAACTCGACCAATACTACGCCAGCCTGGTCGAGCAGACCCTGGAGGATTTCCCGCAGCTTTCCGGCTTGATCCTCCGCATCGGCGAAAGCGACGGCGTCGATGTGAAGGACCCCATCCGCACCCGCCTGCACCTGCGCAGCGCCCGCGACACCAACGGCATGGTCAAGGGCCTGCTGCCGATCTTCGAGCGCCGCGGCAAGACCATGATCCTGCGCACCTGGACCGTCGGGGCGCACCGCATCGGCGACCTGATCTGGCACAAGCGCACCCTGGCCGAGACGGTCGAGGGCATCGACTCGCCCAACTTCGTGATCTCCATGAAGCACGGAGAAAGCGATTTCTTCCGCTACCTGCCGCTGAACCGCGCCTTCTTCCGCGTCCCGCACGCGAAGATCATCGAGCTCCAGGCCCGCCGCGAATACGAGGGGGCGGGGGAGTTCCCCAGCTTCACCGGCTGGGACAGCGAGACCTTCGCTCGCGAGCTGCAGGGTGCCGAAAACGTGGTGGGCATGTCGGTCTGGTGTCAGACCGGCGGCTGGCACCGTTTCCGCCGCCTCGCCTTCCTGGAGGAAAACGACCGCGACATCTGGATCCGGCTGAATGCCCTCACCGCGCTGCGGATTTTCAAGGACCGCATGCCGGTGGAAGAAGCGATCGCCTCGATCCTCGGAACCGAGCGCGCCGCTCCTGCCCTGGAGCTGCTGCGCCATGCCGATACCGTGATCCGCGACCTCCACTACATCCCGGACTTCGCCACCCAGAAGCTGTTTTTCCGCCGCGTCCGCATCCCGCCACTTCTGCATCTCTACTGGGACTGCCTGTTCGTGAACCACGCGGTGCGCAAGGTCCTGCGCCACTTCGTGCCCGACCCGGAGCACTCGCTGCGTGCCGGCGAGGCCGCCTTCGCGCTGTTTCCGCACATGATCGAGCTGGCCAAAGCGGCCAAGCTGCCGGTCGCGGACATCGAGCACTGGCGCGACTTCTGCCACCTGCTGCGGCTCGCGCGGCGCTACTATTTCCTGCCCTACGAGCCGACGATGGAAACCGGCATCCGCGCCGCGAAGAGGGCCTACAAAAAGCGCTGGCCGCGCGAGGACCGGCAGCGCTTCCGCATCAAGCTCTCGTTCGAGCCCTTCCGCATGCAGCCGCACACCCTTGGCTGGCTGTCCGCCCTGCTGTTGCGCCGCCGCCGCGGCTATCGCCTCATCGACCGCCTCTTCACCCTGAATCTCCTCGGCGTCCTGTTTCGCGTCTTCAAGCCACGCCGCAAAAAGGACATGCCGAAGTTCCTGCGCAAATCCGCGATGGGCGTGGAGACGCTATTCCGCTGAAGTGGCGAAAAAGGATGCAAATTCAGGAGGCGGGAGATGAAAATATCTCGGTTTGAGATCACGGCGCGGGAGCCCGTCTCTTCGCCTTTTTGATGACCACGAACAATACTGCGGCAGCGGCGACAACAGCGACGATCAGAGGCCATTTCGGGCGCTGAGGGGCTTCGGCGGTTGCCTGGGGAGCCACGGATGGCGCTGACTTTGTGGTGGATGCTCCGGGTTCCTTCGGCTCGGTCACCGGCCCTGCGAGGGTATAGACCTTGTCATCTCCTTTGAAAGAGAAGGTCCGTGTCCCGGCGCGGACCTGCTGATACCAGAGCTGCCAGGTGTGCAGATCTTTCTCATAGTCCGGAATAGGACCGGGGACGGGTGGATTGCTCAAATCGAGCTTGAAAAGCGCGACCTCAGCGTACATGCATGTCGATCTCCAGGGCGCATCGAGAGAGGAATCTTTGAAGGGATTTCGTTCATCAAAGAGACTTTCTCCAAGAACTCTGACCGTGTCGGGACTTTGGAGGTGGGCAAGAGTTTCGAAATCCCAACCTCGGCGTTCGGAATCAGGCACGGGAATCCCTCCGATTTCAGCATCAGTGATCCTCTTTATTCTATTGCCGAAATAGTCCGCGTAGCCTGGGGTGGATAGCAATGTTCTACGAGCTTCGTCGTACAATTCCCTGGTGTCGGATTTTAGTTGAGGGAGGTCTCTTCCAAGGGGTCTCACAATATCGCCCAGCTTATCGAAGGCGTTTTCGTCCCTGGTTGCTTTAGCGTTTTCGATCACCTTCCAACGTTCTGAGATCCATTGGGCTCTTTCGTCTTCTTCTGCCGCAATTGAACGTCCAGTCAGGATGGCCAGCGAAGCGATAATCCATGAGATACGGAAAATTTTCATCAGTGTTGGTTGTCAATGTTGTCGATCAGCCACCCCTCGGCTTTATCCCATTCGGCTTTGACCAGCGATTTGCGATCTGGGTCTCCGCTATGGCGGAAAGTGCCGCTGCACATAAGGCGTGGCTTGCGATCAGTCTGAGGTAAGCTGGCGGGGCCTACGATGTCTCCGCTGTCATCCGGATGCCCTCTCCCCAATATCACGTGCCCGATTTCATGTGCCAAAGTGTTCATCCATTGTTCCTTCCCGATTGGTGTTCCCGAACTGAGGTGATTCATGCCTAGCCAGACCCAATGTTCTTCTAGATTTGTGAGTCCATTCAAGCCGCCGGGAGCCTTCCCTCCTGATGACGCTAAGGTTTCGAATCCGCCCATCAGGAAGACCTCGATCTTGCCTCCTCCTGCGTAGGTTGAGGCGACGGTAGTTTGGCCAGGGCCGGGAGGATCGATCGCATAGAAATTTCCGCCCGATTCCACGTTTGGAGGAAGCGGCTGCCAATCGTGGATGATGACATTGAATTGCGCATTGATCTGTGGTTTGAAGATTTCGTTCAGATAGGTCTCCATTTCGGCTTTGGATGGGAGAACTCCGCCCGGCGAAGTCCCCCGGGAAATCGGATGAATCTGCACGTTCACCACCCTGGCTTTCATGACCTTCACCTTGAGGGGACTCGAGGAAGATCCGGTCGAACCGATTTTTAGATCGATGGGATATTCCTGACCCGCTGCTGAGGCCGGAGCCCCGATCAACAGATTGGTGTCGCGGGAAGCGAGTTTGTTTGGCTGCACGGTGAGGCCGCCGCTTGGGCTCAGGGTCACCTGGGTTTCCGCCGTGGCGGCGCTTTGCACCCGGATCGCAGTGCTTCCTCCAGCCGGAACCATGACCCAGAATTCCGGTTTGTTACCCTGGCGTTGGATCGGGGTGAAGATCTCAGACCGGCTCGCCATCGCCGACTGATTGTCCAGGCCCTTGGCGATCGGGTTGGTGCTGGGCCACAGAGGCAGAGCAAGCATGGCGTCATAGGACGTCGAAGTATCGCCATTTTTTCTAAGGGCGAGGGTCCATCCATGCCGGGTGGTATCGACAAGCTCGCAATTCACCTGGTTATCCCAACCCGTCAGTCCAGGCATCCGCTCGTCCGCTTGAGTCGTACCATCGCTCGAGTTTTCCCAGATGGTCCAGAGGTGATTGATCAGGAATTTGCCGTTGAAGGAAGCATCCAGGGCACTGGTGGTTACCTTCGTCTGTGACCAGGAGTCCCCACTCAAGATCTGCATTTCTGGAGGTCTTGCGGAGAGCGAAGGAGCGAACACAGCAAGTTTGCCATCCGGAAGCTGAGCGGCTTTTTTGTAGAAGCCGTCAAAGACCTGGGTGCCCGATGTGAAGTGACCCTGGCTGTCTTTGCCGCAAAAGGTCAGGTCATCGACGATCCAGGCATTATCGCCCGGACTTCCCGGCTGGGCGGTGACAGCTCCGCCTGCCTCTCCCTTCCATACCTGGAGGGGAGTTCCACTTTCGACCTTTAGGATATTTGCGGGGTGGTCAGGCGCTTGGTCGGACTTGGGCTCCACGGCGTAGGCCAGGAACTTGCCGTCGGTATTGACCGCCATGTCAGAGACGGTTCCCATGGTTACGGTTTTGTTGCTGCCCGCGCCCACAGGAACCAGGTAATTGGTCCCACTCTTCATCGCGACCGGATCTCCTCCATCGGCGGGCCAGGTCACTTGACACTGGCTGCCTGCTGCCACGGAATCGCCGGGGAGGTCGATGACTCCGTAACCCAGAATCAGGCCGTTGTCACCCAGACCGTAGGGAATGCAAGCCGTCAGCGAAGTTCCGGCCTCAGCATTGAGGGGGAGAAACTAGCCATTTTTCCAGATCGAGTGCTGGTAAAGCACGATTCCCTGATCGTTAACCTGGTAAGGAAAGTCGTTGTTGCCGAGAGAGAAGCAGGCGAAGAGCATGGGTTCGTTTTTGCTCCACGCCATGAGAGAGTCTCCTTTTGAGACGTCCTGGTCGTCTGGAATCCCGTCGCCATCGGAGTCCTTTTGCGCTCCGTCCGATACTCCATTGGCATCGGCGTCGCCGTTGAAGGGATCGGCCGGAGGTTCTCCCGGGGTGGGGAAAGCGGCGGTGGCGAACTCCAACCAATCCGGGGAGCCGTCGGCGTCGGAATCCAGGTAGGGGTTCGCAGTGACCCGGTAGAAGTGGTGGTCGCCCGGGAGGTCGGGGGCGGGGGGCAGGCTGCGGGTGCGCTGGACGTTCGCGGCGACCTCGGCGGCGAAGTCCGGGACGCGGGTGGTGAAGGCGGCGACCATG
>JAQGPE010000230.1 GCA_028293225.1 Akkermansiaceae bacterium
AATTGCGGGATTCACGCCTTGCCCTAGCTATTATCGAGCCGATTTACAGCGAAGAAGGCCAGTTACTCAAGCACCTGGAAATCGGGGCGATCGAATGGTGGCTGGATTGGCTCGCAGATGAAAATGACGCAAATTTTAGTTACTGGACTAAGGATAGATTATCTTGGCTACTTGCATCGCAAGTGAATGAGGAAACCCGACAAAGGTTTGTCATCGAATTCAATAGCCCTCTCTCTAAGTATCGAGCGCTACTGGCGAAGTCCTTACTCCTCAAAATGAACGAACTAACTACCGACGACTTCAGCGAGGATGCCATTTCTTTCCTTCTAGCGGACCTACGTCGAGAGCCGACAACTGACTCTTGGCAAGGTCATCTCCTCGGCCAAACAGCAACCGAACGGTTCGTTTCTGAACGCATTCTCCCCCTCATATCTGAGGCAAAAGACCTTTTGCTGAGCAATCTCAAGAAGGTTCTTCGACAAGCGGGGTCCCGGCATGGACGCCGTTACATGGTTGATTGAGTCGTCCCAGGCGATGCCCTCCTCCTGCACGACCCCGCCGCGTCCGCTCTCCTCAAAAACTCCGCCCCACCCCTTCCGGTCTAGCGTCTGACGTCTTCAAGTGTCTCTTCCCGATCTCGATCTCGATCTCCTCAAAATCGCTCAAAGCCCCCCCAAGTGAATTCACGCCCCCTGCCCGAGCTTCGCAACAAGATAAACAGCCGCCACCCCCATCAGCAAAAAGCCAATCCCCCGGAGCTTCTTCCGCGCCGCTTCGTACGCCTCTCCCTGGGCCTTCGTAAAGACCCTCGGCGCCACCACCAGCAGCACACCGATCACTCCGGGAATCAGGACATCCATGAAACTCATCGTGGCAGCAGGGGGCGGGGGTGATCCATCGTTGGGGCAGATTCTTGAAAAGACTTCGGAAAGCAGGCGATTCCAACAACCCAGGCACGACTGGCAAGCAGGACTGCCTCCCCTATCTCATCCGCAAACGCCCCTTTTCTACCCGCCTCCCGTCCCCAGATCGCCGAGCCAGCGAATCCGTCCGGACTTCCCCCTTTACACGCCAAATCTGGCCGATTACTTCGATTATTACCATCAAAACGCCAAATAAGGCGTCTTCCTTAAATTGCCAATAAAACGCCATTAAAGGCGGTTTATCTTGATTATTCCCTCCAATACGCCACATTGGACGCGTAATGAAAATTACCCCAGACCTCACGGATGAGGTGCTTCTCAAGCTGATCGGCGAGCGTTTGGCCCGGCGGCGCCTCACCCGGAACCTGACCCAAGAGCAACTGGCGGAACAGGCCGGCCTCGGCTTGCGCACCGTGCAACGGCTGGAAGTGGGCGCCGCCGCGACCCAGCTTTCCGGCTTTGTGAGAATCTGCCGGGTACTGGGCCTGTTGGAGCGGTTCGACACCCTCATTCCGGAGGAGGCGGCCAGCCCGATCGCTCAGTTGAAACTGCAGGGACGGAAACGCCAGCGGGCCACCGGGCGGAAAGCAACAGCGCCGGGAGAGGCGAAGACCTGGACCTGGGGTGAACCGTCATGAGCATCGCGGAAGTGCAACTCTGGGGCAGGACCATCGGCGCGGTTTCGCTGGAAGAAGGTCGTGACGTCGCGGCTTTCCAGTACGACCCGGAGTTCGCGCAGAGCGGGATCCAGCTGTCCCCCTTGACGATGCCGCTGAGCGGGCAGGTGTATGAATTCCCCGCGCTGCCACCCCACACCTTTCACGGTCTGCCGGGCCTGCTGGCGGACTCCCTGCCGGACAAATTCGGCAATGCCCTGATCAATGCCTGGCTGGCGGCGCAGGGCCGGACAGCGGCAAGCTTCAATGCCGTCGAGCGCCTCTGCTACACCGGCAGGCGCGGCATGGGCGCGCTGGAGTTTTCACCCGCACAGGGGCCGGAGCCGCGCAAGGCCGCCACGATCAGCGTGGATGCGCTGGTGCAATTGGCGAGCGAGGTCCTAACCCACCGGAGTAATCTGGAGGGCTATTTCCACGAAACCGGCAAGGAGAAAGCCCTGCGCGATATCCTGAGCGTGGGCACCTCCGCCGGCGGCGCGCGGGCAAAGGCGGTGATCGCATGGAATCCGGTCACCAATGAAGTCCGCTCCGGCCAGATCGAGGCGGGTGACGGCTTCGACTACTGGCTGCTCAAGTTCGACGGCGTTGCGGGCAACAAGGACAAGGAGATCGCAGACCCCAAGGGCTACGGAGCCCTCGAGTTCGCGTATTTCCTGATGGCCCAGGCGGCGGGCATCACGATGAGCGAGTGCCGCCTGCTGGAGGAAAACGGGCGGCGGCACTTCATGACCCGCCGCTTTGACCGCTTGGCCGGCGGCCAGAAGCTCCACATGCAATCGCTCTGCGCGCTGGCCCATTTTGACTTCAACCAGGCCGGCGCCTACTCCTACGAGCAGGCCCTGCTGACCATCCGCCAGCTCGGTCTGCCCATGGCCGCCGTGGAGGAGCAATTCCGCCGGATGGCCTTCAACCTCGTCGCGCGGAATCAGGACGACCATGTGAAGAACATCGCCTTCCTCATGAACAAGCAGGGCGAGTGGTCGCTCTCCCCCGCCTTTGACGTCACCTACAGCTACAACCCCTCCGGCGACTGGACCGCGACCCACCAGATGACCCTCAACGCGAAAAGGGACCGCTTCACCCTCGCGGATTTCGCGGCCTGCGCGAAAGCCGCGCAGATGAAGCGCGGGCGCGCCGGAGCCATCCTCGCCGAAGTCCAGGCCGCCGTGCGGCACTGGCCGGAATTCGCCGCCGCCGCCAATCTCCCCGACGCCTGGCGCGACGAAATCCAGAGCACCCACCGCCTGTTCTTTCCCGAAAGATAAGCAATCCACCCTTCCCTCAGACGCAGGAAAACGATCACTCATTGAACCATGAAGGCTCCAAAACCAAAGTTGTTTCACCTGCTGAGCCTATCCCTGATTCTCGGCTCGCCACTCTCCGGAGCAGGACTACCCGACGCTCAGGTCAGGTACGACGACGTCAAAGAAATGAAGAGCGCCAATCCAAATTTCACGGATTGGCTGCCGGTGAAA
>JAQGPE010000609.1 GCA_028293225.1 Akkermansiaceae bacterium
GTCGCGGCGAGGCGGAGTTCGTATTCACCGTTCTTCAGATCGGGAAAGACTTCGAAGATGGAGCAGCCCTCGCCCTGCACCGGCTTGAGCGCGATTTCGCTGTTGCTGGAAGGCTCGTGCACCGCGAGGTCGAGGTGGTAATCATTCGCGTTCTCGCCGGCGGGGATGTCGAGTTTCCACTTCACATTGGAGGCTGCGAGACTGACCGGGTGCGGGCTCTGGGCGCTGGAGTCGGCGGGCGTGGTGAAGCGCACCGACAGCGAGCCTTTGGGGCGGGCACTATAGATGTAGACGTTCACCGGGACCTTGCCGGGGTGGGTGCCGAAGAAGCTCTTCAGCTCGGTGCCGGAGAGGGCGAAGCGGCCGAGCAGGCGCTCGGAGAAGTTCTTCTTAAAGGACGAAAGCGTGCCGCGCTCCGAGTCGGTGTAGCCGGGGCGGATGCTGCCTTTCACGACCAGGTTCTCACCGCTCTGGCGCTTCAGGTTCATCATCTCCAGCGTGCGGCCTTTCACGCGGTCGCGGAAGTCGCCTTTTTCGAGAGCGGCAGGGTCCTTGAGCTTGGCGGCGTCGAGGTAGTCGCTGGCGGGCCAGTTCACCAAGTCCTCCACGCCGTCGGAGACCACGAAGAAGTAGAATTCATCGGCCGCTCCAAGGCGCGAGGCCGCGGTGGCGCGGGCCAGTTCGAAGTGCGTTTCCTTGTCGGTTGGCGTCAGGTCGGTGGCCCATCGGGTGATCTGCGGTCCGACATCGCCCTCGATGCCACGCCACTCGACGGAAGACAATTTCTTCACCGTTTCGAGATCGCCGAAGTCGCCGAGGAAGAGACGATACTTGCCGCTCGCGAGCGCCTCGCCGTTCTGTCCGCCGGCGAGGGTGCGGAGATTGGTGAGTTCCTTCTGGCGCATCTCGCGCTGGCCGGGATCGTCTTCGCTCCAGGTTTCGTCGATGAGCCGCCACTTGCCGCGAACCGCGTCGTCGACGTGGCCAACCATCAGGCCTTCGATCAGTTTCACCGCCTCGTCGCGGTTGGCCTGGTCGACCGAGAGGGAGCGATCGACGAGAATGCCAATGTCCTTGGCCGCGAGTGTGCCAGCAGCGATCAACCCGACGAGCAGGACCGAAAGGAGACCGGCCGGGCGGAGGAGCGAGCGGCGTCGCAGGGGCGTTTGTTCTTGCACGTGGAGGAAAGGCAGTTAGACGAGATAGGAGTATCCTAAACTTTTGAGGAGTGGCGAGGGAAAATCAATCTGCTGTCTTTGATGCGGATGCTTGGGCGAGGCGCACCGCTTCGCGCCTGAGGCTCATCCATTCGAGTTTCGCCGACCAAGGGTTCGATCAAAAGCGAACTTATCTGGAGGATGAAATCGAGTTTGCGCTCGATGACGCCGGAGCGGTGAGCGAATCGCAGAAACGCGATCTTCTCGACCGCCTGGCCGGATGCTTCCCGGTCTACTCGGAAACCGGCGGATCGGCGGTGGCGGCACCGGTGGCGGCGAGTTCGTCGCCACAGGCGAAGGTCGATCCTCTCGACGCGCTGATGGAGGAGTGGTCGCGCGCCGGCCAGGAGCGCCGCGACCAGATCACCCGGACGCTGGCCTCGGCGGGAATCGTTCCGGTCCCGGCAGCGGGTGGTGCGCTGGCGCTGGAAATTGCCGAGCGGGTCACGATGCCGGTGCGTCCGGAGCAGATTGACGATTTCGTTCGCGGGCTCGACCAGCTCTGGAAGGAGCTCGGCGGGGAAGGCGGCACCGCGGATTTCAACCGGCTCTTCAAGCTGCTCGGGATGCTGGCCGCGGCGATGCGCGATCTGCACAAGTTCCTGTGGGAGTTCTGGCGCCAGAGCGCGCCGCGCGAGTTGCAGGCGAACTACGCCAGCGGCTTTCACGAGCCCTTCGAGCGGATGGTCGCCGGTTACCTGCGGTCCGACGAACAGTGCAGCTCGCGGGATCTGGCGGTGGAGATCGAGAAGACCAAGCGCCTCATGCTCGGCGTGTGCGTCGCCGTCCGCAAGGGCGCCGAGGAATTCGGCCGCAGCCACTACCAGACCTTCGCGCCGGAAAACATCGAGAACGCCGTGGTGATCGAAGAGACCGCCACCGACCGCGCGAAAGTCCGCGATCTGGGCCGCAAGGCCTGGGAAAAATACAGCACCCTCTCCAAACACATGACGCCCGACTCCATCGACCAGGAATTTCAGCGCGCCTTTGCGGGCGTCATGACGGCCTGGCTGCGATCCCGGAGTTGACGCTGAGGGGCCCGGCGGGCCTAAGTATAGCATCCTCCTCCTCCTATGCCGAATCCACTCGTCCACTGGCACGAAGGCCTCTTCCTGTTGCCCCAGCATTTCCAACTGCTGCAGCGCGGCATCACCGAGCAGTTCGGCAGCGAACGGCGCCTCTCCTGGGCCTACCCCTATGGTGTGGTCGACGCGAAGCTCTCGCACGATGACCTGGAGAACTTCCGCATCCGCTTCGACCGGCTGCACGTGGTCATGCCGGGCGGCGTGCACCTTTCCTATCCGGGCAATGCCGATCTTCCGAGCCTGGACATCCGCGAGGCTTTTGCCGCGAACCCGAAGGGGTTCACCGTTTACCTAGGCCTGCCGCATTTCTTTTCCCAGCGCGCGAACACCCTGGACAGCGATGAGCTGACCGGCGCGCGGGTGAAGATCCTCTACCGCGTGGCGCGGGAGACCGAAGACGTGCCGGACGAAAACTCCGGGATGGGCCCGCGGGCGGTGCAGTTCCGCCGTTACAATGCGATGCTGCTGCTGGAGGGGGACGACGACAGCGATATTGAAAAGATCCCGCTGCTGCGGGTGGTGCACGACGCCAGCCGCGAGGAGCCGTTTCCCCGCCAGGACCCCGGCTACGTCCACCCCTGCCTGCATCTGAGCGCCTCGCCAACGCTGCGCGAAATGGTCCGCGACCTCACCGGCCAGGTGTCGGCGGTCCGCGAGCAGCTGGCGAACATCGTGGCGCGTGGCGGAAACGACATGCAGACGATGAACCGGCTGCAACTGGAGCAGACCCTGCGCCTGCGCTCCCTGAACAGTTTCTCGGCGCGGATGCCGGCTTTCCTGGATGTCGGCGATGGCGCGGCCAAGGTGCCGCCGCTCGACATCTATGTGGAGCTGCGCGGCCTGCTGGGTGAGCTGATGGCGCTGTTCCCGGAGCGGGGCGGCTTCGACATCGCTCCCTACCGCCACGACAATCCGTATCCATCCTTTCAGGCGGTCATTTCCCAGATCCGCAACTACCTGCACGGAGCGGTCGCGCCGGACTACTGGAAGATCGACTTCCAGCCGGGGCCGGAAGGCACCCGCATCGCGACGCTGGAGGACAAGCACCTCACCGAGCCGACGGCCTGGTTCCTGGGCATCAAGACCCAGCTGGAGCCGAGCCGCCTGGTCGAACTGATCGAGGACACCGACCAGTTCAAGCTGATGCCCCGTTCCTACCTGGAGCGCGCCATCCGCGGCGTGGTTCTCAAGGAGGAGCGCTTCCCGCCGCTGGAACTGCCGGCGGAAACGGGCCGCTACTATTTCCGTCTCCAGACGACGCAGAGCCGCCGGATCTGGGAGGAAGTCGTGCGCGAAAAGGAACTGGTCTGCCGCTGGAGCATGCAGCGGGAGGTCGCCGACCTGCAGCTCACCCTTTTCATGACGCTGCCTGGTGGTTCCACCCCGCGGCAGGGTTAATCCTTTCCAACTTTTCCGGCCATGTTTGGAGGCAAAGACAAGGGCAAAAAAGGCTCCGGTGATTCCGGTTGGGGTGGCGGTGGCAGCAGCAGCGGAGGAGGGGACGAGTTCTGGGGCGCCGCGCCGCCGCCGTCGGATCTCCCGCCATCGGCTGTCGCACCCATCCGTACTTCCGCCGCGGACACGCCGCTTCCGCCCGGCAGGCGCATCAGTTTGCTGGAGGGGCTGGATCCGCTGTTCCTGTTCATTTGCCAGCAGCACCGGATCGCCAGGGAGGGCAAGGCCCTGTCCTTCCAGCACGTCCGCGATGAGACCGTCCGGCTGGTCGAGGTGATCGAGGATCGCTGCCGCCGCGACCCGGTCCTGCAGCAGCAGTTCGAGCGCGTGCGCGATCCGCTGTTGTGGTATGTCGACTACTGGTTCGGCTCATCCGGGGAATTTTCCACATTGCGCGATCCGTGGAACCAGAACCGCATGGGCGAGTATCCCGACGATGACGAGGAAGGCTCGCTGGCCGGCGATGAGGCTTTCTACGACAAGCTGGAGGAAACGCTGAAGTCCGACGCGCAGGATGAGT
>JAQGPE010000255.1 GCA_028293225.1 Akkermansiaceae bacterium
CCAGCGTTTCGACTGGGAAGGGAAGGGGATGGCCACCGGCAGCATCCATGTCGCCCTGGTGCGGGTCAGCGCCCTGGCCGAGCCGTGGGAATTCCCCTACGAGCCCAAGCACGGCGGCTGCCGCAGCTGGGTGAAGCTCGACGAACCGCCCGCCGGCGCCCTGGAGTCCGCCGTCCCCGTGACCGGCGACGATTTTTTCTCGACCCTCTCGGAGAAGCTCAAGGAACTGACCCACTGACGCAGGCCGCGGCATGCTTGCCAAGTGGCTGACACCTCCCGTGGCTGCTCGGAGAGCCATCGGCCGCAGGCCGCTGATGGTTGAGAGGCGGATCGAAGAAACCCCGCGATTCAGTTTGATCGATCGCGGCATCTGCTTAGCCGGCCTTCGAGTATCCAGTGGCCTGCGGCCATGAACTTTCCAAGCAGCCACGGGACGTGTCAGCCACTTGGCAAGCATTGGGAGGCGTCCTCTCCAGAGTTCTCTGTGCCCCCTCAGCGTCGTTCTTCAGTCACGGCTGCAGCACCACGCCGGATTCCTCCAGCGCCAGCGCCGCCGCTCCCACCATCCCGGCTTCGTTGCCGAAACGGGCCGGCAGCACCATCAGGCGCTCCTTGAACGGCGCGGAAAGCTGCGCGTAAAGATGGGCCGTCAGCGGGTTGAAAAGCAGATCGCCCGCCTTGGCCACCCCGCCGCCGATGATCACGGCCTGCGGGTTCAGCAGCCAGCAGCAGTTCATGATCGCGCAGGCCAGCTTGGCGGCAATGTCGTCCCAGATCTTCAGCGCGACCTCGTCCCCCAGCAGGGCCGCCTTGGCCAGCGCGGCCGGAGTGCACTCGCCGAGATGGCGCTCGATTCCCGCGTCGGCATAGGCCTGGCGCGAATCCGCGGCGATCTCGTTGTTGCCCACGTAGTCTTCCAGCGCGCCCATGTTGCCATAGGCGCCGCGGCGTCCGCGCCAGTCGATCGACATCTGGCCGATCTCACCCGCGCCGAACTGGCCGCCGCGGATCATCTTGCCATTCGCCACCACCCCGCCGCCGACCCCGGTGCCCAGGGTCAGCGCGATCAGGTGGTTCAGACCGCGGCCCGCGCCGCGCTTCCACTCGGCGTAGACCATGCAGTTGGCGTCGTTTTCCACCACCACCGGCAGATGGGTCTCCGCCGCCAGCATTTTCTTGAGAGGGATGGCCGTCCAGCCGGGCACGTTGGTCAGGTTGTGGACGATGCCTTTTTCGAACTGCACGAAGCCGGGCACGCCCACGCCGATCGCCTCGATCCGCGGGTGCCGGTCGCGCAAATCCGCGATCACGCGCAACATCGCGGTGATCAGAGCCTCGGGTCCGTCAAAATCCGGGGTCGAGATCGCGGGAGCCTGATCGATGATGTTGGACCGATAAAGGACTCCGAATTTCACGGAGGTGCCGCCGAAATCGACACCGATGGCAAGAGGGGTTTCAGACATGGACAGGTACTTTGTATTCTTTTCGCCCGCCAAAGGCACGTACTTTTACGGCATGTTCAGCATCGCTGTCAGGCGAATGCCTTCCAGGGTCAGATCCGGGTCCACGGCGTCGATTTCCGGCACTCCGCGGGCGATCAGCGCGGCATCCCCGCCGGTGGCGACGATCCACGGGCTGCCGGTCATTTCCGCCCTCAGCCGGGCAATGATCTCCTTCACCAGCCCCCGGTAGCCGTAGACGGCTCCGGACTGCATCGCCGCGATGGTCGACTTGCCGATCGCCGCCGCCGGCTCTTCCAGGTCGATCCGCGGCAGCAGGGCGGTTTTCTTGCCCAGGTAGTCCTGCATCGCGCCCAGCCCGGGGGCGATCACCCCGCCGCAATACGTCGGGCCTTCCTCGACCACGTCGAAAGTCACGGCGGTGCCGAAATCGATCACGATCGCCGGAGCGCCGGCGGCCCCGACCCCCACCGCGTTGGCCAGCCGGTCGGCGCCGATCTGCTCCGGCTGCGGGTAGTCGATGCCGATGTTCAGGCGGCTGCGCGCCGACATGGCGTGAAAGGGCAGCCGCGGCTCGAAGTGCTCACGGATGATCCGGGCCTTCTCCGGCACCACCGAGCAGAGCAGCACGCCGTCGATTTTGATCTCCGCCAGCAGGGTGTTCAGGCTGGCGTCGGAAATCTCGGCCGTCGGCAGCCAGGCGCGCCACGTCGACAGGCGCGTGGCATCGCCCAGGGCGAATTTCGTCCGCGTGTTCGAGTTATCGATGAGCAGCCAGGACATCTTCGTCGTATTTACTTTACCAGTGGCTGGAGTGATAGGCGCGGGAGTCGCCGCTGGCGACCGGGACGCCCTGGCCGCTGCGGACCTCCAGGGTGCCGTCATTGAGCTTCAGCTTCAACCAACTGGCCAGATCCTTGTTCTCCAGCCAGAAGCGGAAAAAGATCTGCGTGGCCCCGTTGCCCTCCTCGCCACCCAGGGTGGTTTCAGAGGGCTCCAGCTCGCGGCCGGTGCCGGTCAGCAGCGTGACCGGCTTCATCAGATCATGATCGTAGGCGCCGCTGCGCTTCAGGTGCAGCTCCACCCAGGTGTAGCCGTGGTCGCCCTTCAGGTTCGCGTAGTCGATGACATAGCGCGCACCGGGGTCGGCATGCCACTCGTAGGGCCGCAGCCACTGCCAGCCGGCGAAGGCCGCGGACAGCGCCAGCGCGATCAGGAGAATGGCGGTCCGTCGATTCATGCGGGGCGAGAAAAGGAAGCCGCCGCCCGGAGTGCAACGCAAAACGGGCGGGCCGGAAATCCGGCCCGCCCGCGGGGTTGGCTTTTGGGAGCTTGAGGGAGCGGATTAGTGCTCGTAGCCCTGTTCGCCGTGTTCGGCGAGGTCGAGACCAGCGGTTTCGACTTCTTCCGTTGGGCGCAGGCCGATGGTGAACTTGATGATGTAGGCGATGATCGCGGTGGCCACCACGCTCCAGATGATCGTCACGCCGACCGCCTTGAGCTGGTTCATGAGCAGGTGCTCCTTGAGCGGGCCGACCACGGCGTTGATCTTCTCGTCAGCGAAGACACCGGTCAGGATCGCACCCATGGTGCCACCCACGCCGTGCACGCCGAAGGTGTCCAGGGCGTCGTCATAACCGAGCAGCTTCTTGAGGCTGGTCACGGCGATGAACGGAACCACACCGGCGAAGACGCCCATGATGACACCGGAGGTCGGGGAAACGAAACCGCAAGCCGGGGTGATGACCACCAGGCCGGCCACGATGCCGGAGCAGAAACCGAGGATGGAAGGCTTGCCCTTGAAGATCCACTCGACGAGCGCCCAGGCCAGACCGGCCGTGGCGGCGCACAGGGTGGTGGAGACGAAGGCGGACACGGCCACGCCGTCAGCAGCCAGTTCCGAACCGGCGTTGAAACCATACCAGCCGACCCAGAGCATGCCGGTGCCGACCATGCAGAGAACCATGCTGTGCGGGGTCATCGGCTCCTTGCCGTAGCCGATGCGCTTGCCAAGGATGATGCAGAGCACCAGGGCGCTCCAGCCCGAGGTCATGTGAACCACCGTGCCACCTGCGAAGTCGATCGCCTTGATGCTGGCGGCTGGGTTCAGGATGCCGGCCATGAGACCGGTCGTGCTCCAGACCATGTGGGCGAAGGGGAAGTAGACCACGAACATCCAGACCAGGATGAAGGCCATGATCGCGCTGTACTTCATGCGCTCAGCGGTCGCACCGACGATCAGCGCCGGGGTGATGATCGCGAAGGTCAGCTGGAACATCGCGAAGATCTGGTCAGAGATCCAGATGGTGCCCATGCCGGTTTTGCCGGCTTCCACGCCGTTGAGGAGCTTCAGGCTGGCGTCGCCGATGAAGGCGTTGCCGGGGCCGAAGGCGAGGCTGAAGCCGATCGCCCACCAGAGTGGGGTGATCATGCACGCGCAGCCGAGGCACTGGGCCAGGACCGAAAGCACGTTCTTCTTCCGCACCAGGCCGCCGTAGAACAGAGCCAGACCGGGCAAGGTCATGAACAGCACCAGGGCGGTGCTGACCATCTGCCAGGCATTGCTGCCGGAGTCGGCTACGGCGATCTTGGACTTGGCACCGCTGGGAAGCGGACCGGTCAAGGTTTGAGCGGCCTCAAGATCTGCGATCCGCTCTTCAAGCGTGATCGGAGCGGCGGCATCTGCCGGTGCGGTCTCTGCAGCGGCGGGCGCTGGGGTTGGTGTCTCCTGGGCGTGAGCGGTGGATGCTAACGGCAGGACCATCAATGCGAGGGCAGCCAGCGCTCCAGCGCTACTTACCATACGTGTTTTCAGGCTCATGTGGACTCGGTTTCGGATGGGTTGGCAGGCGGATGGATGGATCCAAACTGCTCGAAACGGCGGGGAGCACATGCCATGCCAGCGCCTTCAATCATTGGATAAGTTCCTGACAGTATGACGCCAAAAACCTGCTGAAAGAGGGAAGACCCATCATCCGGGGGGAGTTGATCTAACGGCGCATCTCCCGCGTGACCTGAACCGCGGAACTCCATCCATGGCTCTCTAACTGCCGCCCGATCCACGCTGTCATCGGCTCGATTTCCCCCTTGCCAGACCCGTTAGGTCTCACTACCTACCGCTTCAAGCGCGAGCACCCCTCCCGCCGGTTTTTCACTGGACAGGACTTTCAATATTTCTTAAAGAAATCGTTGCAAGACAGTGTCCCGTGGCCAACTGGCCCATGGAATGCTCTCCGCCCTTGCCTTCTCCC
>JAQGPE010000258.1 GCA_028293225.1 Akkermansiaceae bacterium
TGGAAGGCCGGGAACTGGACTTCGAAAATCTCGACAACGACGAGGCCAATGTCATCGACGCCGACGAGGACGAAGAGGCGAGCGTGGTGAAGTTCGTGAACCAGATCATCCGCGAATCGCTCGAACAGCGCGCGACGGATATTCACGTCGAGCCGCTTTCGAACAACCTGCGCATCCGCTACCGCATCGACGGCAAGCTGATCGAGGTCACCGTGCCAGAAAACATCAAGGCCCTCCAGAGCTCGGTGATCGCCCGTCTGAAGATCATGTCCCGCCTGGACATCGCCGAACGCCGGCTTCCCCAGGACGGACGTATCAACCTCCAGTTCGAAGGCCAGACCATCGACGTCCGCGTCGCCACCGTGCCGACCGTGGAAGGCGAAAGCGTCTCGCTGCGTCTCCTCAACCAGCAGAAGTTCAATCTGGAGAAGCTGGGCATGCAGCCGCACGTCCGCAACAAGATCGAAAGCCTGCTGCACCTTTCCAACGGCATCATCCTGATCACCGGCCCGACCGGTTCGGGTAAGTCGACCAGCCTCTATTCCTTCCTCACGGAGATCAACCACCCGGACCGCCGCATCGTCACGATCGAGGACCCGGTGGAAAACAAGCTCCCGGGCGTGATGCAGATCGCCGTGAAGTCCGACATCGGTCTGACCTTCGCCGCCGGTCTGCGCTCGATCCTCCGTGCCGACCCGAACGTGGTCATGATCGGGGAAATTCGCGACCTTGAGACCGCGGAAATCGCCATCCGCGCCTCGCTCACCGGTCACTTGGTGTTCTCCACCCTCCACACCAACGACGCGCTCGGCGGCATCAGCCGGCTGATCGACATGGGCGTGGAACCGTTCCTGGTCTCCGCCGCCGTTCGCGCCTTCCTGGCCCAGCGCCTGGTCCGCCGCCTCTGCCCGCATTGCAAGGAGCCGGTGGAGGTCACCCTCGACCGCCGCCGCGAGCTCGGCATCCCGATGAATCTCGAAGGCCAGGCCTACAAGGCCAAGGGCTGCGACCGCTGCCGCAACACCGGCTTCCAGGGCCGTCTCGCCATCTACGAAATCGTCGTCCTCGGCCAGAACATGCAGGACATGATCGCCCACGGCACCAGTGGTCCTGAAATCCGCGCCCAGGCGATCAAGGAGGGCTTCACCCCGATGCGCAACTACGGTTGGCTCAAGGTGATGTCGGGCGACACGACCATCGAGGAAGTCATCTCCGTCACTTCCATCGACCTCGCCTCGGACTGATTATGGATCGGTGATCCTGTGCCTGTGGTTCCTGAGAATCCTCAATTCCTTTTCTTCCCGTGCCCGTTTTCGCTTATAAAGCTCTGAGTTCCAGCGGTGGCGTCCAAACCGGCGACGTCGATGCGGCCGACCGCCCGGAAGCCATCAAAATACTGGATCGCCGCGGCCTGCAGCCGGTCAGCCTGGTCGAAAACGCCGCCAAGGTACCCTCGGCCGGCAAGCAGAAGGGCAAGCCGGAATCCGCCAAGGCTGCGCCAAAAGAAGAAGAAAAGGCCGTCCCGGAAGGTCCACTCAAAATGAAGCGGGCCGACGTGATCATGTTCACGGAGGAGCTTTCCGACATGCTCTCCGCCGGCCTCCAGTTGGAGCCGGCGCTGAAATCGATGGAGTCGCGCCAGGAGCTCGGCAATCTGAAGATCATCTCGACCCGCGTCCGCAGCCAGGTCCGCGACGGCACCAATTTCTCCGTCGCCCTCAAACGCGTCAGCCCCAGCTTCGGCCCGCTCTACTGCTCGCTCGCCGCGGCAGGCGAGGCCTCCGGCGCACTGGACACGATCCTCAAGCGCCAGGCCCACTACCTGAAGACCATCGCGGAACTCCAGGGCCGGCTGATTCTCGCCCTGATCTACCCGGCCTTCCTCATCGTCGCCGGCATCGCGGTGTCGATTGTGTTCGTGACGACCTTGATCCCGCAGCTGACCCAGCTCATCAAGAGCACCCCGGGCGGCAAGCTGCCGCTGGCCATCCAGGCCATGACGGCGGGCGCGGATTTCCTGAAGGCCTACTGGTATGTGTTGGCGATCCTCTTCGTGGCAGGCTCGCTGTTCTTCAAAGCCTGGAAGGACAACCCGGTCAACCGCCCGACCTGGGACCGCGCGAAACTGAAAGCTCCACTGATGGGCTCCGTCGTCGCCAGCCGCTTCTACGTCCAGTTCCTGGAAACGATGGCCAACCTGGTCGGCAACGGTCTCCCGCTCCTGAAGGCACTGGAACTTTCCCGCGACGCCACCCAGAACCTCGCTCTGCGCGGGGAGCTGAATACGGTCATCGCCCAGGTGGGTGACGGCCGTTCGTTCTCGAAAGCCCTGGTCCGCACCGGCGCCTTCCCGGCTCTGCTGATCGACATGGTCTCGGTCGGCGAGCAAACGGGCAACCTCGACATGGCCCTGCGCAAGGCCGCCGAGCGCTACGACAAGGAACTCGACAAGAGCCTGTCCCGGATCATGGCGCTGATCATGCCGGTCATCCTGATCATCATGGCCAGCCTCATCGGTAGCATGGCCTACCTGATGGTGACGGCCATCTTCCAGACCATCTCGAACATGAAGCACTGAGTCCGGCAGGACTCGGGGCTTGACCCGGCCCCCGTGCCGGGCCGATGCAGGGGCTTCTCATGAGCGAATCCGCGCCGCGCTCTCTTCACGACCTGGGGTTCGATGGCATCGCCGCCGAACTCACGGCCTCGGGTGTGAGCACCCACCACACCAAGGCGCTGTGGCGCGCCCTCCAACGTGAAGGCGAACTGGATCTCGCTTCGCGCGATTTCCTGCCACCGCTGAAGGCCTGGGTCGAAAAGCACGTCGGACACGGGAAGGACTTCTTCCTGGACGACCCTCCGATCGTGGAGGAAATCCGCAGCAGCGACGGCCTGACCCGGAAATACCTGCTGAAACTCAATGATGGCCAGATCATCGAGACTGTCCTGATGGGCTACGACGGCCGCTACACCGCCTGCATCAGCTCGCAGGCGGGCTGCGCCATGGGCTGCGTCTTCTGCGCCACCGGCCAGATGGGCTTTGTCCGCCATCTGCGGCCGGGCGAAATCATCGCGCAGGTCCTGCACGTGCAGCGGATCATCCGCCGCGATCTCCCGGGCAAGAGGCTCCGCAACCTGGTCTTCATGGGCATGGGCGAACCCCTGCACAACTACGACTCGGTCATGCACGCGCTGCAGGCCATCAGCGACGTCCGCGGCATCGGCATCGGTCCGTCCTTCATCTCCGTCAGCACCGTCGGCGTCGTGCCCGCGATCCTGCGCATGGCGGAGGAACAGCGGCCCTATAACCTCGCGGTCAGCCTCCACGGCTCCAATGAAGAGGAACGCTCCTCGCTGATCCCGGTGAGCCGGAAATGGCCACTCGCCGATCTGGTCGCGGCCTGCCGCGCCTACGGCCGGATTACCGGCAGGCGGATCCTGTTCGGCTGGACTCTCATCGCTGGCAAAAATGATTCTGCGGAGACCGCCCACCGCTTGGTCGAGTTGCTCAAGGGCATCGACAGCCACATCAATCTGATCCCGCTCAATCCCACCGGTGGCTTTGCCGGCTCTCCCGCCGCCACCGCCGCCGCCAGGGAATTCCAGCGCATCATCCGCGCCGCCGGGATCGCCTGCACCTTCCGCCAGCGCCGCGGCATCGACGTCGCCGCCGGCTGCGGCCAGTTGAAGGCGGACAGACGCAAGCTCGCGAGTTGAGCGATCGATTTACTATCTTTTTACAGTCTTTTCCTTCTTGGCCGGACCGAGATATCCATAGTCCCAGCCGGATTCTCCTACCTTCGAGCCATGCACCTCCTCCGGCCTTCTTTCCCGATCCTGCTCGCTTTGACCTCCTGGGTCCATGCGACCACCGAGCCCCGCATCGACTCGCTGCTGCCGGGCGCATCCCTGCCGTTCTCAACTCCCGAATTCCGTGATCTGGACAACGACGGACGCCTTGACCTGACTCTGACCTCCTACGGATGGGGCTCGGGAAATACCGTCTGGCTGCGCAACCTCGGCAACCGGACCTTCGCGGATGCCTCCCTCATCGCACGGCATCTCACCAGTGACGGACAACAGAGCCTGGTCGATCTGGACGGCGATTCCCGTCCAGACGTCTTTACCGCGGCCGCCGACCCCGCCGTCTCCGGCCATTATCTTCCCGTGACTTATCTCGTCGATCCCAGCTTCTCCGGCCGGAATCGCATCCAACTCTCCACCGAATCGGCCGATTGGTGGATGGCCGCGGATCTCGATGGACTGCCGGGCGCTGAACTGGTTGCGGAAAAGAAATCCGGAGCAGCCGGTGGATCGCAGCTCACCATCTACAGCCGCACCTCGGGCGGAGCTCTGGCGATCTGGGATACGACTCCTCTAAACCTGCCCTGGAATGGCCAGGCAAAGTTACACGCGGCCGACTTCGACGGCGACGGCGACCTGGATTTCGAGGTGACCTCTGCCTCCTATGATGCGGCCACCCTCTTCGAGCGCCGCGGTACGACACCCGACGGCAAAGCGAATTTCGTCGCCCATCCCCTCGCGCCTTTCACCCTTGAAGGAGATCTCGATGGCGATGGAATCGTGGATCACGCGGGTGATACAACGGGAGATTTCCGGTATCAGCTCTCCGTTCCCGGCACGGAAGGACTCGAAATCGCTCCAGC
>JAQGPE010000261.1 GCA_028293225.1 Akkermansiaceae bacterium
GGAAGCTCCAGAAGTATCCGCCGGAGCATTGAAGCTGAATCGCTCCGAGCGCGCGCTTGATTTCCCCAGCGGAATCGCGAGCCTGCCAGAGCATGACTGACGGTGTCGATTCCCAGGGCCATGGGGCCGCCCCTTCCTCGCGCCGCTTGAAGTCGCTCGATGCCCTGCGCGGCTTCGACATGCTGTGGATCGTCGGGCTGGCGGAGATTTTCCGGGAGTGGGCGATGGTGGATAGTGCGCCGTGGCTGAGCCGGATGAACGAGCAACTGGAGCATGTGGAGTGGGCCGGGCTGCGGGCATATGACCTCATTTTCCCAACCTTCATGTTCCTGTCCGGGATTTCGATTCCCTTGGCGATGGCGGGGAAATCGGGATCGAAGGGCAAGCTCCTGCTGGGGATCTGGCGGCGGGCGCTGACGCTGGTGCTGCTGGGGGCGGTCTATAACGGGCTGCTGAAGCTGGACTTCGAGCACCAGCGGTGGGCGAGCGTGCTGGGGCAGATCGGGATCGCCTACGGCATCGCCGCGACCATTCATCTTTTCACTTCCACGTGGAAGGGCCGGACTGCCGCGGTGGTGATCATCCTGGCGGTGGTGGCGGCGCTCCAGCTGCTGGTGCCGGTGCCCGGCTACGGGGCGGGCGTCCTGACCGAGCACGGGATCTTCAACGCATGGCTGGACCGCAAGTTCCTGCCGGGCCGGCTGAATGGCGGCCACTTCGATCCGGAGGGAATCCTGTGCATCTTCTGTGCCTCGGCGCTGACGCTCTCGGGCGTGCTGACGGGGAGTTTTCTCAAGAGCCGGGGGACGCCGCGGCTCTCGACCGTGCCGGTTCTGGTGGCGGCAGGCGCGGCCTCGATCCTGATTGGCTGGGCCTGCTGGAGGCTCGGCTACCCGCCGATTAAATCCGCCTGGAACCCGACCTTCAATTTCCTGGCGGCCGGGATCGCCGCGAATGTCTTCGCGCTCTTCCACCTGCTGGTGGACTTCGTGCCGAAGTTCAACTGGAGCCTGCCCCTGCAGGTGGTGGGCATGAATCCGCTGACTATTTACCTGCTGAACCGGATCGTGCCGTTTATGGAGATTTCCACCTTCTTCCTCGGGGGAGTCGCCGCCCGGAGCGGAAAATGGGGTGAGGTGATTTTATGGGGAGGACTGCTCACGATCGAATGGCTGCTGCTCTATTTCCTGTACCGGAAGAAGATATTCCTACGGGTGTAGTAATTGGCAGATGCATCCTGCACGGCCGGGGTGCGAAAACGCGGGGCGGAGAGGCGCGCGAAAGGGTCGTCTAACGTCGATCTGTTTACACAAGTGGTTTGAGGACAGCGATTTTCGCCGACGGAGCCTGATCCGGCACGGTGAGTGCGAAAGAGCACGGCAGAATCCCCGGGTGCCGCGGTCCGTCGCAGGCACATGGGCCAACCATTAACCGATCCATCCGATGAAAACGACCTTTACCCGCCTCACCGCCCTTCTCGCCTTTGCCGCTCTCTCTCCCGTCATCATGGCGGCCGAAACCGACGCCCCCGCCAAGAAGGTCACCAAGACCGAAACCACCACCACCGAAACGAAAACCAAGGTGGAACCCGGCAAGCCGGAGGTGGGCACCATCGCCCGCATGGTGAAAGACGGCGCCAGCTTCTCGATCCTCAGCAAGGCAATCGAGGCGGCGGGCCTGGAGGAGATGCTGAGCGGTGCGGGTCCGAATACCGTTTTCGCACCGACCGATGAAGCCTTCGGCAAGCTTCCCAAAGGCACGCTCGACAAGCTGCTGCTTCCCGAGAACAAGGAGAAGCTCCGCCAGTTGCTTTCCTACCATGTGATTCCCGGTGAGTTCCTCACCTCCAGCCTGAAGGACGGCGAACTGAAGACCGCCAGCGGCGACAAGGTGAAGATCGATGTCGAGCTGAAGAAGGTGAAGGTCAACGACGCGAAGGTCGTGAACCAGGACCTGGTGGCCTCCAACGGCATCATTCAGGTCATCGATGAGGTCCTGATGCCGAAGGACTTCAAGATCGACAAGGACAAGTGACCCCTTTCCTGGACAGATAGAACTGAGTTACATAGCTGGCTTCCGAAGAGCCGACTGTGGATGAGCCCCTGCAGATGATTTTCTGCAGGGGCTCTTTTTGCAGGACGGCCTTGGCATGGGAGCGAGAAAAATGCTGGATCAGGGCCGTCGACCGCAGTAAATCCGATGAGCATTTCAGAGTTGATTGAACAATTGTCGAAGGTGGGCACCTTGGAGAAAAGGTCACCGCTGCCGGAGTCTCTGCCGTATCCGGAGCTTCTTGGGCGGAATCTGGAAGGAGTCTTGCCTGAAGAGCTGGCCTTCGAGATCAGCGGTGAGGACGGGCCTGCCGCTGTCAGGGAATTTCGCCGCCACTTCAGCGGCGGCAGGATTTTCGAATGGATGATTCGGGAGACGGACGACTGGTTTCGTTTTGAACTCAACGTCAATCGCGTTCTGGTGGGTCACCCGGACGAGGGGGGCGACCCCTATCTCAACGGCGTCTTCATCATTGCCAGCAGGCTGACTGGCGCTTCCTCGCACATCGGGATCGATCTCCATCCGGAACGCTTTGGCTGGATCGGCCAATACTGGTATCAGGGAAATCTCAATGAGGGTGGCTATCCGGTGATTGCGAAATCATTTGCTGAATGGCTTGAGCAGGTTCTGGAGGCGGGTAATCAGTATAAGGATCCTTATTGGTACATGCCCGATTTCCCGGCTCTGGGATCTGCGCTCCCGTGGGACGATGATTATCGGGAGAACCGGCTGAGACTTTGACCGGACCAATGCTGGGCCGGATGGCTGGATAGAGCCGGTCATATTAGGGCAGGGCGGGCCAGTCTGCTATTTCTCAAGGGCTGAGGTGCGGCTCGACCCGGGGACGCCCTTCGAACGGTGTGCCGTTCCCGGACGCGGTGATCCAGCATCCTGAATCTGCGAATGGCGCTACCGGATGGCGGGGGAATCGGCTATTTGGGACGTATGAATTTAGGGCGCGATCTGGAGAAACCCGGCAGTCTCAGACTGAAGGGTGGTCTGTTCCTGGTGCTCGGCCTGGGAGCGGCGGGGCTGCTGCTGGCGGAAGATTTCTCCTGGCGAAAAGTGGTCCTGTTCGGATTGGCGGTGTGGGCGTTCTGCCGGTGTTACTATTTCCTGTTCTATGTTCTGGAAGCCTACGCAGGAAGGGAGCGGCGCTATGCGGGACTGCTGGATGCGCTTGGCTGGGCTTTGCGGGGCAGGGAGCGGCGCTGAGGCCCTCCGCAAGTACGGCGGACGGGGTAACATCGGCTGTTTCCAGCATTCGCACTGGCGGGCATGCGGGAGCGGCGCTACCGGGTGGCATGCGGATCGATGCCTCTCACTCGAAAGCGGCTCTCACCCGGCCCGGTCTGCTTTGCCGCCGCCCGCTGGCCTTGCTGGCATGCCTCGCCACCGCCAGTTGCATGCACACGCCCGGCACGGTGGCGGTGTTGCGGAAGGTAGACCGCCACCAGGTCGATATCGACCTGACCACAACAACGCTGA
>JAQGPE010000296.1 GCA_028293225.1 Akkermansiaceae bacterium
GGGGCGCTTCCAGTCGAGCGGATCGACCGACCAGAGGATGACGTGGTAGTTGTACTGGCTGCTCAGCCACTCCTTCTGGGCCGGGCTGGAGGCGCCGTAGGGAGGACGAATCAGCGTCGGAGTCACCCCCGTCGCGCGGATGATCGCCTCGTGGGTGCGGGTCACCTGGCTCTGGAAAGCGTCATCGCCCAGCTTGGTGAAAAGCGGGTGGCTGTAGCTGTGGTTGGCGATCTCATGGCCCTCCGCCACGATCTGCTTCGCGATGCCCGGATGGGCGTCGACGTTTTCACCCACGCAGAAGAAAGTCGCCTTGATGTTGCGCTCGCGCAGCATGGCCAGCAGACGCGGGGTGTTGGCGGTGCTCGGACCGTCGTCGAAAGTGATCGCGATGTATTTTCCGGACACCGGCACGCTGGAGACGCTCTTCGGCGTGTTGCCCGGCACGTCGGAGGAAAAATTTCCGCCCTGGTTCTTCGGCACCGGGCCGGAGGGCGCCGGAGGAGCCGGGGCCACGTTGGGAGCGCCTGGAACGGCGGCGGCCGTCTTCGGCGCGCGCGGCACCTGCGGGAGCGGCGGATAACTCCGCTGCGTGGAGTGGGCGGCAGGCGCCACCGGCGGACCGGCAGGCACAGGCGGCTGCTTGTCGTGCTTGTTGAACATCGAGCAGGAGCTCAGGCCCACGCTCACGGCACAGGTCAGACCAAGAAAAGCGGGAATCCGGTGAAAACGCGGGTGGATGGCAGCGATCATCTGGGGGCGAAAATAGGGGGCCCGCCCCCGCTTTGTCACGCGCCGTTATGGACACCACACCGAGCGATTTGCCCGGCGTCATCCCGCTTGCGGCCCGGACCGGCCCGGCGGATGCTGCGGCCGTGTCCGATCTCTTCAATGTCCCCCTGGGCGGCGAATCCAGCGCGTCGCGCCGGGGTGTGGAGGCCTCCCGGGAGGGCGAGCCGCTGGCCTACCGCATGCGCCCGCGCACGCTGGACGAAATCGCCGGACAGCAGCACATCCTCGGCGCCGGGAAACTGCTGCGCCGCGCCATCGAGGCCGATCGCTTCACCTCGCTGATTTTCTACGGCCCGCCCGGCACCGGCAAAACGACACTCGCCAGCGTCATCGCCCGCACCACCGGCTCCCGCTTCGAAGCCCTCAACGGCGTGGAGTCGAACGTCGCCGAGATCCGCGCCAAGATCGACCAGGCCCGCACCTGGCGCGACCTCCGCGGCGAAACGACCATCCTCTTCATCGACGAAATCCACCGCTTCAATAAGGCCCAGCAGGACGTCCTGCTCCCCCACATCGAGCGCGGCACCGTCCGCTTCATCGGCGCGACCACCCACAATCCCTACTTCTACGTCAACTCGCCGCTGGTCTCCCGCTCGCAGATCTTCCAGCTCGAAGCCGTCCCGACCGATGACCTCCTGCCCGTCCTGCGCCGCGCGCTCGACGACACGGAGCGCGGCTTCGGCGACCTGGCCGTGGCAGCCGCCGACGATGCTCTCCACCACCTGGCTGTGATGTCCGACGGCGACGTCCGCAAGGCCCTCACCTCGCTGGAGCTTTCCGTCCTGACCACCCCGCCCGGCGACGACGGTATCGTCCACATCGACCTCGCGGTCGCGGAGGAATCGATCCAGCGCAAGGCCGTGGTCTACGACGCCGACGGCGACAACCACTACGACACCATCTCCGCCTTCATCAAATCGATCCGCGGCTCCGACCCCGACGCCGCCCTCTACTGGCTGGCGAAAATGCTCCACGCCGGGGAGGACCCGCGCTTCATCGCCCGCCGCATCGTCATCTCCGCCAGCGAGGACATCGGCCTCGCCGACTCGAACGCACTGCGCGTCGCCATGGACGCCCACCAGGCCTTCGAATTCATCGGCATGCCGGAGGGCCGCATTCCCCTCGCTCACGCCACCGTCTACCTGGCCACCGCGCCGAAATCCAACACCGCCTACGCCGCCCTCGGCCGGGCCGCCGAGGACGTCGAGAAAGGCCGCACCCTCGCCGTGCCGGAGCACCTGCGGACCAACACCCGCAAGAAGCTTGCCGCCGCCAGTGGCGCCGACGAGGAGAAGATGAAATACCTCTACGCCCACGACTACCCCGGCGGCTACGTCCCCCAGGCCTACTTGCCGGAGGGCCGCATCTACTACCAGCCGGGCGAGAACGGCTTGGAGAAAAGGATCAAAGAGCGGATGGACTATTTACGCCAGCGCATGAGCGAAGAGGCGGAGTCTTGACGCATTTCCATTTGGACATTATCCTGTCCAGCATGGAAGCGATCACCTACACGGCCGCCCGCGAGAATCTCGCGACCACAATGGACAAGGTTTGTGCCGATCACTCACCGGTCGTGATCACGCGCAATCGCAATCAGTCGGTCGTGATGGTTTCCCTGGAAGACTACCAGGCATTGGAAGAAACGGCCTACCTGACACGCATCCCTGCAAACGCTTCACGACTCCTGCAGTCGATTGAAGCCTTGGAGAAGGGTAAAGGAAAGGTTCGGAAAATCGACCTGGAAGCATGAACCTGATCTTCTCTCCTCAAGGTTGGGAAGACTACACTTATTGGCAGATCAATGACCCCAAGATG
>JAQGPE010000297.1 GCA_028293225.1 Akkermansiaceae bacterium
CCTGGAGACGGATGGTGGCCGGATTTCCCTCCCTTTCGACATAGAGGGTCAGACCCGCGTCGTAGGGAAAGTAGTTCCGCGACAGGTAGCGCCAGCGGTCTCCGGCCGGGTGCGTCGCGCCGTCGAAATCCTCGAACGCGGCAATCACCTCGTAGAGCGCGCCCTCCTCCAGTTCGAAGGCCGAGAAGCCGGAAGTCATGGCCTACCCTGGGCTGAGCCGCTCCCAGATGGCGATCCGATTTACGCGAAAGCGCCACTGATGACGCGCTGCGGAGAGATCGTTGAAAGACCGCCCCGTGGCTGCTCCGTTCCCGGGAAATGACCTTTCGCACCACCCTGCTGGTTCTCACCGCCCTTTCCGGCCTCACCGCCCTTTCCGGCCTCGCCCCCGCCGAGGACGTCGCCCCCGTCCTGTCCCTGCCGGAAATGCCCGAGCCGACGCTCGGTCCGGACTCGATAGTCAAGGACGGCGTGCCGCAGGGCAAGGTGGAGGATTTCGTGTGGAAAGACTCAAAGGCCTTTCCCGGCACCATCCGCCAGTACTGGGTCTACACGCCCGCCAACTACGATGCCTCCAAACCCTGCGCCGTGATGGTCTTCCAGGACGGGCACAACTACGTGAACAAGAACGGCGAGTTCCGCGTGCCGGTGGTTTTCGACAACCTGATCGCCGCGAAGGAAATCCCGCCCATCGTCGGCATCTTCATCAACCCCGGCGCGCATGCCACCGAGCTGACCGCCAAGCCCTGGGAAAGCGACAACCGCAGCTTCGAGTACGACACGCTTTCCGACGCCTACGCGAAGCTGCTGCTGGACGAGATCCTGCCGGAAGTGGCGAAGACCCACAACCTGACCACCGACCCCGAACAGCGCGCCATCTGCGGGATGAGCTCCGGCGGCATCTGCTCATGGACGGTCGCCTGGCAGCGGCCGGACGCCTTCCGCAAGGTGGTCTCGCAGATCGGCTCCTTCACGAACATCCGTGGCGGCGACGTCTACCCGGGCATGATCCGCAAGACGCCGAAAAAGCCGATCCGCGCTTTTTTCCAGGACGGCGTCAGCGACCTCGACAACCAGCACGGCTCCTGGCCGCTGGGCAGCATGCAGATGCAGGCCGCGCTGAAATTCGCCGGCTATGACTACCGCTTTGTCTGGGGCCACGGCGGCCACAGCGGCAAGCAGGGCGGCGCCATTTTCCCGGAGACCCTGCGCTGGCTGTGGCGGCCCTGATTTCAAACGGGACGGGCGGGCGGAGCGGCCGGGCAGCGCGATCCTTGTTAGGATAAACCGCTTGGCCTACAACTTGGCAAAAGGCATATCCACCCGCCATGTCCCCTCTCCGCCCCGCCCTCCAGGAAATCCCCGCTGACGTCGTCGCTCTATGCGACTACGAACGCCTGGCCCCGGAGTTCATCGCTCCCCAGGCGTGGGCTTACCTCGCTGGCGGCTCCGCGGACGAACACGCGCTGCGGGAAAATCTCGCCGCCTTCACCCGCTGGCAGATCGAGCCGCGCCTGCTGGCCGAGCTGCGCGGCGCCCATACCCGCCTGACCCTGGCAGGGACGGAACTGGCCCACCCCATCCTGGTCGCACCGACCGCCGGGCACCTGATGATCCACCCGGACGGCGAGAAAGCCGTCGCCCTGGGAGCCGCCGCCATGCAGACGCCGCTGGTGCTGAGCTGCCACGCCGGCACCGCGATCGAGGACCTCCCCCGCCACCCCGGCGCGCCCCTGTGGTTTCAACTCTATCTCCGCGCCGACGCCCGGAGTTTCCTGGAAACGCTGGTCCGCCGCGTGGAAGCTGCCGGAGCGACCGCGCTGGTCGTGACGGTCGATGCCCCGGTGAAAGGCATCCGCAACCGTGAGCAGCGCGCCGGCTTCAAGGCTCCCGCCTCCGTGGTCGCGGTGCACATGGCCGGCGCACCGCCTTTCCCGGAGACCCAGTCCGCCTTCGATCCGCGTTTCATCGCCACCTTTCCGACGTGGGATGACATCCGCTGGCTGAGGTCGATCACCCGTCTGCCGGTCTGGCTGAAGGGCGTGCTTTCCCCGCTCGATGCCGTGCTGGCCCGGGAGGCGGGCTGCGACGGGATCATCGTCTCCAATCATGGCGGCCGGACCCTGGACGCCGCCCCGTCCGCCCTGGAGGCGCTGCCCCGGATCATGGACTCCATCGACGGGCTGCTGCCGGTCATCGTCGACGGAGGCATCCGCCGCGGCACCGACGTTTTCACCGCCCTGGCCCTTGGTGCGGACGCCGTGATGATCGGCCGCCCGGTGCTCCACGGCCTGGCCGTCGCGGGCGCTCCCGGCGTCGCCCACGTGCTGAAGATCCTGCGCAGCGAGCTGGAGGTGGCCATGGTCCTCGCCGGCTGCCCGACTCTCGCGGACATCGGCACGACCCTGCTCAAGCAACGCTGAGGCAGTCACTTCCTTCTCGCGCGGTGGGGCAATTTCTGCGAAATGCTTGCGCGCTTGGACGATGTCTCCCTATCGCTGCCCGAACACCTGGCCCAGCCGCTGGAAGGCGAGCCGCTGACCCATTATCAGGTCCTGGAGCAACTGCGGACCCTCGAACAGGGAGCCAGCCTCCGGCCCGGAGACGATACTGCGGAGCAGGCGATCGAACGACTCGACACAGCGCGGGCACTCCACCGGGGAAGGAAGCTTCGCCATGCCGGCCTCATGTTTCTGGCGCTGCTGCTGGTGACACTTGCCGCGGTGTTGGAGCTTTGGCTGGCCCTGCCCCTGGCCACGAAACTCCCCCATCTTCCGGATTTCGTCCGCAGCGCTGCCGTCGCCCGCGTCCACGACCTCGCCGGGCCTGACGCCTATTTCGACCCGGCCTGGGAATCCGCGGACGACTGGGTGAACGGCACAGAGAAGGCATGGCTCGAGCATCCGTCCGATCCGGAATACTACTACTTCCGTAGCCACATTCACGCCTTCCTTCATCGGGAACTCCCACCGGACTACGATGAAGTCACCCGGCGGCTGGATCCGGACAATGCCGGCTGGGACCTGCTGCGTGCCGATACGCTGGCATGGCAGGCGATCGACCGCCGGACCGGGAAAACGCCCGACCCCGCTCTGGTCGCTCAGTCCATGGCGACCCTGCAGGCCGCCTCGCTCAAGCCGCGCCTGACCGACTATCACCAGGAGTTGGCCCGGATCTACGAGAGCTCCTACCACCCGAAGTCGATCTATGAGCGCGATCTGCCGCTGTTCCATCCCGGCGACAGCAACAGCTTCCTGCTTTACCCATACAGCCGCCTCTCGGTCCCTTTCCAGAGAGATCTCCATCGCTCCAAAGGTGACCTCTCCGGCAACGCCGCCTTTTTTCACCTCGCGCAAAAACTCCTCTATCGATCTGCCCTGGCCGGAAGCTATCCTTCTGAACCTGTCGTCAAATACATGGCCGACGAGGCAGACGCCAGAGGACTCCCGTACGACGCAACCCGGCTGCGCCACTTCCGCGACATGTGCGAGGCCGCTCAATACGGCTCCGATCCGCTGCTGGACTCCGCGTGGCATCCCGCCAGCACCGCCATGATTGCCCGGCTGTCTTTCCTCGGCCTCGCCGCGCTCTTAGTGGTCATCGCGGCCCTACTGCGCCTGCGGTTCCGTCCCGGCCGGGGCAGCGTCAACCGCGCCGCCCTCTGCCTGGAGCCCCTGCTGACCGGCCATCGACCCATTTCCCTGCGAACCTTCATTTCGCTCGTCGCCATTCCGTTAGTCATTGGTCCGGCCTTCTATTTCGTGGGGAATGTGGACGGCTTGATCGCGGTCGCACCCTTCATCGTGATCCTGGATTTCATCATCCTCCTTCAGGGCATGAGGACGCAGATCTTCCGGCGGCTCGGCTGCCTGGGTCTTCGTTCTTCACGCCTGCGGGACCAGACCTGGAACTTCGCCATCATCTTTCTCCTGGTTGCCGCCACGCTGTTCGTGATGGGCGGCTGCCAATGGGAGGAGTCGAATCCAAATCTCTTTCCCGTCGCACTCCTCACCTGCACCGTGACGCTCTGGATCTCCGCCAGCGCCATCCTGGGCTACTCCACCTTTCGTAGTTCCCTGCGCCACAACCTGCTCGCTCGCCGGATGATCACCGTCATCCCCTTCGCGGTCATTCCGCTTGCCCTGCTGGCCGGCCTGCTCGTTCCCGTCGAGCGCATCCTGGTCGGCCACGCCTGGCAGCACCTCCATGCCGAACGGAGAGACTGGGAAAGCAACCTCCTTGCGAAGAACCGCGAGGCCCTCCACTGGATGCTCCGCGAGCTGGACTAGCAGGCGGCAGCCATGCCCCCCCGCCGGAGGAAGCGCTCCGGCAGGGGGCATGCTCTTTCTTATTCCTCAAGTAAGCAGCACCCGGTTCCTCGCGGCCCACTGGCTCACGACCGCATGCTTCTCGCCATAGATGCAGCGGTTCCAGCGCTTCTCGATCTGGCGGATCCGGCGGTCCTCGGAGTCGACCTCGATCGTGATTCGCGGCTCCGCCTTGCCCGAGGCCGGATCGAGCTCCCGGATGCTGAAGATCGCGGCCTTTCCCGACCAGCATTTCCCCCAGTAGCGGGACACGCAGTTGCCCATCCGATCGCCCTCCTTCATCAATTGCAGATGGGTGGTCAGTTGATCCACCTGCCAGTTGCGGCCTTCCAGCGAAAGCACCTCGCTACCGGCGCTGCCGGGCAGTAGCGGCCAGGAGCGCCGCGCAAAGATCGACAGCGCGTGCCTGACGCCCGGTCTCCAGATGGCCGGAGCCAGGAACGCCGCCCCCTCCTGCCGGGAGATCTGCAGCAGCCGGTTCCACAACCCGCGCGCGCGGCGGATCAGTTCCGGCAGGGGCGCTTTCATCAGACGATCCGTACTGGTCACGCCCTCCGTCGCCAGCTCGTGGAGGATCATGTCCGCCAGAGCCCCGAAGGCTTCCGGGGCAAACCACGGAGAGCCTGCGATCTTCTCCAGCAAAGCGGTCCACACGCCGTTTGCGCTGAAGTCGGATGCCATGCGGCTCGCCATGACCTGCCGGATCATGGCCTCGCCAAAGCCCAGCGCCGTGAGCTGTCCCCAGCGCAGTGCCTGGCGGACGTTCAGGCCATCCGGAGCCTGCATGGCATGATGCAGCGCCCGCGCACTGAGACAGCACGGGAGACCCGGCAGGTCCTTCAGGCTCCGACCGGCGGCGATGTGGCAGTACCAGTCGCGCTCCACATGCTCAAACGGGCCGGGGACCAGCCAGGCACCGGCCAGAAAGCGGGGCAGTGGATAGCCCGCCGAGAACAGGTGCTCCAGCAGAGACCGCCACTGGCCGTCCGCCGCCTGTTCCGGATCGGGCTGCCAGTCCTCCGGTTGCCGCAGCCAGCAGCCGGCATACGCCGCGATCCGCAGGACCATGGGAATCAGCGGAAACGACGAGGGATGGGTGGCGAGCAGCAGCCGGGAACGCCTGGTGATCACTGCCAGCAGCCTGCGGCAGTCCGGACGGGTGGCCTGCACCACCTCACGGCGGGAACGGAAGGCCACTCCCAGTTTCCGGCAATGCTGGCGGAGGTTGTTGTTACGAATGCGTGATGCGACCCAGGGCCGTCCGTCGATGATATCCATGACGGCACGACCGGGCTCGCGCGACCCACGCGGGTCGAGAGACGAGTACATGATTCTTCCTGATTGAAAATAAGCAGTGACCGCACCGGGACAACGCCCGGCCAAAGCCATCAAGAGCGCTCCTCAAACGGGAACGCACAAAGCCGGGAACCGCGAAAAGCGGCCCGCCGGGGAATCAGGAATGCCAGTGAACCAGAAGCATGACGGGCCGAGAGCTAACAGCGCGGCGGATGAAAGACAATCTGAATTTGATCACGGTCGATCATCTACTATCCGGACCGTAGCTACCACTCGTCACGAGGTTCACCGGCATGCACGAACGGAGCCTCCGCCAGCCATGGCAGCCAGAAGGCGATCCCCACGATGAGTGCGCGCAGCACCGCATCGCCCGGATTTCCCGCGAAGGGCGAAACCGCGGCGGCGGATCCGAGCAACATCGCCGAGAAGCCGAACCCGGTGTAACACATCGCGAGCGGGAAAAACAGCGGCGCGAACAAAGCCTCCGGAATGCACTTGCCGCCGTAGAAGAACCAGGCCTCCCAGCCCCCGTTCACAGGCAGATGCTGAGCGCCGAAAACCATCACCGCGACCAGCGCGAAAATGAACCCGAGAAAGGCATCCCTGAAATTTTTCATGGCTACCCCAACATAGGGAAGGTTTCCCAGCGGGACAAGATCCGGCGGCGGCGGGGTTTGTAACGGCGGCCCGCGTTTCAAGCATTTTCCAAGCTGCCAAAGCCGCCTTCCGGAACTACCGGATGCAGCACTTTGACCTGTTCCGCCCCATGTTTTGGAGCCAGAAGAAACCATGTCGAAACGGGTTGTCTTCACCTGCCTGGCGCTTCTCTTCATCGGGCTCGCCGCCACGGCCGAGAGCCTTTCCGGCCTGTCGCGGAATACGGTGAACTTCAACCTCGGCATGCTCTTCATTCCCATTTCCATCATCCTGCTGATGGGTTGGAAGAGCGCGCGCACGGCCGCCGGGGTGGTTTTCGCCATCACCTATGTCGCTCAAGCCCTGGGGATCTACACCTTGCTGGCCTTCCGGCATGCGATGCCCGCGACGCTGGCAGGCATGCAGGTCAGTGCGGATTTCCTGGCAATCTACATGGTGATGTATCTGGCGTTCCTGGTCTACCTGAACTGGATGCTCTACACGGACGTGTTCGACGAGCACCTGGAGCGCTGACGGTTTCGCGGTGATCCGCATTTGCCACCGCCGCCGCCGCATTGCAGGTTCACGGCGTGGACGATCTTTTCTCCCCCAAGCCCTCTCCCTCCCCCAAGGCCCTCTCCGTCACGCAACTGGTGCGGCGGATGAAAAACCTGCTGGAAATCGAGCTCGGCGAACTGTGGGTCGAGGGCGAGATCTCCAACCTGAAAAAGCAGGCCAGCGGCCACTGGTATTTCTCGCTGAAGGACGACGGCGCGCAGATCCAGTGCGCCATGTTCGGCGCGCGCAAAAAGGCCGGCTCGGAGGCCATGCAGGACGGCGTGAAGATCCGCGCCTTTGCCGAACCCAGCGTCTACGAAGCCCGCGGCCAGCTCCAGATCATCGTGCAGCGCGTCGAGCGGGCCGGCGCCGGCGACCTGCAGGCACGCTTCGAAGCCCTCAAGCGCAAGCTCCAGGAAGAGGGCCTCTTCGACCCGGCGCGCAAGATGCCGCTGCCGTCCTTTCCCCGCACCATCGGCATCGTCACCTCCGGCACCGGTGCGGCCATTCAGGACATGCTCCACGTGCTGGAGCGCCGCGCGCCATGGGTGCAGCCGGTCCTTTTCCCCGTCCGCGTCCAGGGCCGCGGCGCCGAGCTGGAAATCGCCCGCGCCATCGACCGCATGGGCCACCCGGCGACCTATGACCTGCCGGTGTGCGACCTGATCATCGTCGGCCGTGGCGGTGGCTCGATCGAGGACTTGTGGAACTTCAACGAGGAAGTCGTGGCCCGGGCCATCGCCGCCTGTCCCATCCCGATCATCTCGGCGGTCGGCCATGAAATCGACTTCACCATCGCGGACTTCGTCGCCGACCTGCGCGCCCCCACTCCGAGCGCCGCGGCGGAAATCGCCACCCCTGAGAAAGCGGAGCTGCAGCAACGCCTGGGCGTCCTCAGCCGCCGCCTGACCCGCCGCACCGTGGAGCGGGTGCAACACCTCGCCCTGGTGCTGGACAGCATCCGCCGCGGCCCGCTGTCCCGCGGCGGAGAGCGCCTCCTGCGCGAGCCCACCCTGCGGCTCGACAGCCTGCGCAACCGCCTCACCACCGCCGTCGCCAGCAACCTCCACGATCACTCCCGCCAGCTCCGCGAACTCGGCCGCTCCCTGGCCGCCCACCACCCGGTGAAGCAGGTCCAGTCGCGGCTGGATGGACTGGAACGCCTGCGCCTGCGGATGGAGCGCAGCAAGGAGCGCGCCCTCAGCGACGCCACCCTGAAGCTCGACCGCATGCGCTCCCTGCTCCGCGCCCTCGGCCCGGAGTCGGCCTTCGAGCGCGGCTTCTCCATCGCCCTCGATGCGCAGGGCAGGATCATCCGCTCCGTGAAAGACGCAGCCCCTGGCGACACCATCACCACCAAGCTCAAGGACGGCGAAATCAGGAGCACGACCGAGGGATAGGCATCGCGCAACGCCTGTCGAAAGTGGCTGATGCGTCCCGCTTCAGCATGGAAAGCTCACGGCCGTAGGCTGCTGGATCATTGAAGAAAGGGTGCGGATTCTCTGCTTCAAGAAGAGGAAGTGCGGCCTGCGGCCGTGAGCCTTTTAGAGCTGAAGCGGGACCCATCAGCCACTTTCGACAAGCGTTCGGCAGCACCGGTCGTGCCCCCCTACAGATTCGCCAGCTCCTTCGGCCACGGATCTTCGAACACCTCCCCCGCCTGCCATTTCCGCACTTCCTCCTCCGTGCAAAAGCACGCCTGCAAGTGCTTCGCAAAGCTCATCCGGTCCCGCTCCAGGCCGATCGGCGTCAGCTCGCAATAACGGTCGCCGAAGAGTGGATCGGTCGTCGCCATCCTCTCCCGCAGCAGCGTCCTTTCCTCCGCCAGCAATCGCGTGTCGGTGGCCAGCACGTGCGCCCGCCAGATCCCCAGGAACTCCAGCCCCATCGCCCCGCCGGCCTGATTCCACAGCAGCACCTGGTGATCGCGGCTGGGAAACCAGATGAAGCCCTTGCTGCGGAACAACCCGACACCGAGGCGCTTCTGAAACAGCTCATAGAAGCGCCGCGGATGCAGCGGCCGGGCATCGCGCACCACCACTGACCCGATCGTGTCCGCCGCCTCCGGGGCCAGGGTGATCCCCCGGCGGCGTTGATACGGCGGCGCATCCAGCAGGATCGCGGCGTCCATGTTTCCATACGCGCAGGCCGCCAGGGTCGCCCAGGGATTCAGCTCTTGCAGCGTGCGGAACATCGGCGTCAGTTGGTCCGCCGGGATCATGTCCAGCTTGGTCAGCACGATGAAACTGGCCGACTGGATCTGCTCCGCCAGCAGCAGGTCGGTGAAAACCGGATCGCCCTCCAGCCGCCGGATCAGCCCCGGCCCGCCGGAGTAGTCGTGCAACAGCATCCGCGCATCGACCAGGGTCGCCACCGCCCCCAGCGTCACGCCTTCCACCGCCAGCAGTTGCTCGATGATCGCCGACGGCCGCGTGCCGCCTGACGTCTCGATCAGCAGATGCGCCGTGCTCCGGGCTTTCATCGCCGTCACCGCCGCCGCGAAGTCACCCGACCGGCCTTCGGAAATCGAGCCGCTGTAGAGACTGATCAGCGAGCCGTCCTTTTCCGAAACCCCATCGCCCAGCCGGA
>JAQGPE010000306.1 GCA_028293225.1 Akkermansiaceae bacterium
CGGGCGCTGGGTGAACAGTATGAGCAGATTTCCAACGGCAAGGTGAAGCTGTCCCTGCTCGACCCGATCCGCTCGCCTGACGCGACGGAAAAGAAAATCACCGAATACGGTTCGGTGTTCAAATCGACCTACAAACGTTCGATTTTCACGCATGACCTGATCGTGGTGGATGCCCGGACCAAGGAAGAGCAGGCCGCTGCGGCCGGCAAGGCCGGGAACAACGCCCACATCCGCTTCATCGAGTCCGACAGCATGGTGCAGTACAGCACGGACGACCGGAACAACGCGCGCAAGCCGACCGGCTATCTGGGTGAGGATTCCATCACGACGGCGCTGTTGAAGGCGATCGAAGGGAATCCCCGCAAGCTCTACTACATCGCGGACAAGAGCGCGGTGGCACAGGGTGGCGAAGGCTCGACGTGGGCGAATTTCGAGGGCGTGATGCAATCGCGCAATCTGATGCCGGAGCGGATCAACATCGCGGGCCTGACGGCCATTCCGGAAGATGCTTCGGCCGTGGCAATCATCGGACCGGCCTACGATTTCACCGCGGAAGAGTTGAAGGTGCTGGAAGACTACTGGAACCGTCCCCGCTCCTCCCTGCTGGTGACGGTGAGCGCGGCGGAGACGCCTGCCCGCTTCCGCGCCTTCCTGCGGAATCTGGGGGTGACTCCGCGTCATGACCGGGTGGTGGGCTCCAAAGGGGGCGAAATCTCCACCGTGGTGGTCGGCCAGTTCGCCAAGGGCATGAATTTCACCAAGGACTTCTGGGACCAGACGGTCGTGTTCGAGGGCTCCACCTGCAGCCTGGAAGTCCGCGATCAGAATGCGGAGGACCTCAATACCCGCAAGATCGTCCCCTATGCCCTGATCGAGACGGACAAGGACGGCTACTGGGGTGAGACCGACTTCGGCCAGGGCAATCCGGAATTCGACCCGCAGAGAGACAACAAGCCGCCGCTGCGGCTGGCCGCCGCCGTCATCCGCGGCGCCGCGACCGATGACAAACTGGCGGGCGAGATCTCCCGGATGGTCGTCATCAGCAACACCGATTTCCTGGACCCGGCGCGCTTTTCCTCGATCCACCGCGATTTCCTGGCCAGTTCGGTCGACTGGATGATCGGCCGCGAGCAACTGATCGGACAGGGGCCGCGCAGCTTCGGCACCTACAAGCTGCCGCTGCTGGATTCGCAGGTTTCCTTCATCAACCGCGTGAACCTGATGTTCCTGCCGGCATTCGCCCTGCTGGCCGGAGCGATTGTCTGGTCGTCCCGCCGCGCCTGATCGATACCCGCCATGCGTTCCCCCTGGTTCACCTTCCTGCTTTTCCTGTTCACCGTCGTCATCGGCGGGATGGCGGCCGTGCGGTTCTCGCAGGGAAGCTTGAACAGCCTCTTTGGAGTGCCGCCGACGAAGGAAGGCGAGCGGCTTTACAGCTTCGATCCGAACTCGGTCTACCGGATCCGGCTGGCCGCAAACGGCGACGTGCGGGCCGAGTGCGTGTTCGAGAAGGGCCACTGGGTCATTGTCAAGCCATGGCAGGACCGGATGGACCCGCGGGTGGCCGATGCCATCCTGCTGTTCACGCTGGGCGCGAAGGTGATCGACGCGATCCCGAACGGCAAGCTGGACTCCGCGCAGGCGGGGTTCGTGGACGGCACCATCGACGTGCGGATCGAGGACAAAAATGGCGAGCCACTGGCGAAGTACCGCATCGGCCGCAAGACGGCGGTGAAGTACTATAACGACAGTAATGATAAGGATCCGGTCGAAGAGCCGACCGTCTTCGTTCAGCCGACCGACAAGAACCGCAAGGACTACCGGTACGCCTGCACGGGCGGGAACATCCAATTGGTGCTGAAGGACGGCTTCCGCTACCTGCGCGACCACCACCCCTTCTCCATCAATCCCCTGCATCTCGAAAGCGTCCGGAGTGAAAACTCCGACGGCGGTGGTCACCCTGCTAAGCGATCTTTACAATCTCCAGGCCCGCAAGATCAGCAACCGCAGCGAGGTCACCCTGCCGCCTGCCGAAGCCGGCAAGGGCGAGACGATCGCGGTCCGGCATTTCGGTGAAACCCAGGAAACCATCCTGCAGATCTCCCCGCCGGTCACTCCGAACGCGGAAACGGTCCACGCGACGATCAGCAATCGTCCCGATGCGGTCTTCGAGCTGATCCGCAAGCCGATCTCCGGTCCGGCCGGGGCAAAGGGCGGAGCCGATGAAGGCGTGGTCTCCCTGGCCAGCCTGCCCGATACGGTCGGAGAGCTGCGCAACCAGACCCTGACCAATCTCAACGGCGCCCAGTTGGGCGGCATCCGGATCGAGCCGTCCACCGGCATCCCCATCGATCTGGTCAGGGAATCGCCGAAGTCCGATTTCAAAGTCGTGATCGGAAACTACCAGCAGCCGCCGAACCTGGAATCCCTCCAGAAGCTGTTGGTCCTGATCACCAAGGCGAAGGTGGCCGGCTTTGTGAACGATGCGGCGACGGATCTGAGTCCGTATGGGCTGGACCACCCGTCCCTGACGCTGAGTTTCGCGTCCTTTTCCAAGAGCTCCAAGGACGACTTCAAGCTGATCTTCGGCCAGGGCCGGGATGGCACTTGGTACAGCGCCCGCGCCGGGGTGCCGACGGTGATGAAAATGGATGAGGCCTTTATCCGCGAGATCAAGGTTCACCCGTGGGATTGGCGCAATACGGTGCTGTGGTCGATTTCCGCGGTGGACCTCAAGTCGATCGTGCGCCGGATCGGCAATGCGCCGGAGCTGACGCTGGAGTGGAATTTCGGGCCGGAGACCTGGGCTGCCAGGGAGGGGCCGAAGGACCGTAGCGCGGAGATCGACAAAACGCGCGCCAACCATCTGCTGGATACGCTGGTGAATCTGCGGGTCGCCAACTGGCTTTCGCCTGACGACGAGGACGCGAACAAGGCCCTGCAGGCGCCGTTGATGACCCTCAATCTGATTGTGAACACCGTCGACTCCGAGGGACAGTCCTCCGGCGTGGCGACGCGAAAGCTGGAGATCGCGCCGGGTGGCAGCGGACTCACCACGCGGAAAACCTTCTATGGCCGGCTCGATGGCGAAGCCAGCCCCTTCGTGCTCAACCAGGCTGACGTCAGAAACCTCGCCGCCAACGTCTTCGGGGATTAAAGAAGCGTTTCCGCTTCCCCCTGCCCTGCATCTCGTGCTTTCCTCTCTTGCCCCATGGAACTCGACCTACTCGACGTCCACTTCGACCTCAAAGCCATTAAACCCCGGGAACTTGAAGAAGCTCTCGAGGATCCGTTCGGTCTTCGTCTGCTGCCCGATGCGGAGCGGGAAGACGGTGAGTCACGCTACTACGCCCTAGGCCGTACGGTGGCGGACCGCTATCTGTTCCTGTGCTTCTGGACCGATGGAAAGAAGACCCGGGTGATCGCCGCCCGGCCGATGAGCGAAGGCGAGCAACGCTTTTACGAACGGAAATACGCTGAGTTCAAATGAGCCAATCCATGAAACCAATTTCACGGTGGGCCGACATCCCGCCTTTCGAGGATGAAGTGGCGGAGGCTCGCTTCTGGGAGGCCAACGAACTTGACGCCCGGCTGATGGCCGGATCGATCCACGAGCCCGACTCGCGCGAATCGACGACGATCACGCTGCGCTTCGACCCGCGGATGCTCTCGCGCATCAAGCGAATCGCCCGCTCCCGTTTCCTGAACTATCAGTCGATGATGAAGCAGTGGCTGGCGGAGCGTCTCGAAGACGAACTGCGCAAGCAGTAGAAGGAGCCGGAGATGGGTCGCATTTTCCGGCATCCGGCCTTCTGGGCGGTGGCTTTTTTGGCGTGGTTCGGCTGGCTGTGGTGGCTGTCGTCCGCGCCGCGGGAGTTTCCGGAGGCGCTGCGTTTCACGGATTCCGACAAGCTGATCCACTTCGGGTTCTATTTCGGCGGCTCGGGGTTGCTGTCAGCGGCGCTGTATCTGCTGCCGCGGAGAGGTCCGGTGCGGTGGTCGCGGCAGATTCTGCTGACCACGGTCCTGATGGCGCTGGTGGGCGCTTCGGATGAGTTTCATCAGAGCTTCGTGCCGTACCGGTCGGGGAATGATCCGTTTGATCTGACGGCGGATGTGCTGGGGAGTTTGGCGGGGGCTTTGGTGTTCTGGAGACTGCGTGGAGTGCTCGGGGTTCCGGCCACGGTCGTCTCCATTTGACTCCATCCCGCGGCTGGGGCATTCCATGTGGACGAATGAGCGATCC
>JAQGPE010000615.1 GCA_028293225.1 Akkermansiaceae bacterium
CACATCGCGGAAGTCATTCTCTTTTGTGCCAATCACATCACCATCGAAGCCCACACCGAAGGCTCCGACATGTACGCCTCCATCGACGAGACCGTCGACAAGATCGCCCGCCGCATGCGCAAGCACAAGACGCGGCTGATGAAGACCAAACGTCCGCACCGCAACGACTCCATCCGCTACCTCGATGAGAAGTACTTCAAGGAAGACATCATCGATCACCCGGAAGAATCGGAGAACGATCCGGTGCCGTTCATCGTGCACTCCGACCAGTTCCGCCTGCGGACCATGTATAAGGAGGACGCCGTCATGGAGCTGGAGCTCAGCGACCGCCCCTTCGTGCTCTACAAGAGCGCGCGCCGCGGCTGCCTGACCATCATCTACCGCCGCAAGGATGGCGACTACGCCTCCGTCGACATCAAGGATGATGTAAAGGAAGCCAGCTGATCACCTTACCAGGAATCAATGTCATCGCCCGTCGTGGATCCGTCCACGGCGGGCTTTTTTTGTTCCCGCGGCCGGCTCCGCGAAATTTCCTGAAACTTCGCGTCACTTTTTGGGACTCTCGCCCCATCTCTGTTTTGAAAGCATGAAACGCGACGCGGAAAACTTGCGGCAATTTATCGCCACCGGCGACCAGGCCGCCTTCAGCCGGATGGTGGCGGACCACGCGGCGATGGTTCACGGCGTCGCGATGCGCCGGGCGCACGACCGCGGTCAGGCAGAGGACGTCACGCAGATGGTCTTCGCGATCCTGGCTCGGAAAGCTGGCTCCGTCCCGGCGGAAAATCTCGCCGGATGGCTTCACCGCGTCGCCTTCATTCAGGCCAGCTCCGTCCACCGCAGCGAGGCCCGGCGCCGCGAAGTCATGCAGCAAATCCCCATCTCTCCCATGATCGATGACCCGAACATTCCCGCCGCCGCCTGGCGCGATATCCGCCCGCATCTGGATGAGGTCATGGGCCGCCTGGAAATGCCTGACCGCCAGCTGGTGATCCTGCGTTTTTTTGAACAGCGCAGCTTCCGCGAAATCTCCGAAGTCACCGGACGAACGGAGGAGGCGGCCCGCAAGCAGATCCGGCGCGTGCTGGACCGGCTCGCCGCCCTGTTGAGACGCCGCGGGATTGTCGCCCCGGGCACCGCCCTGGGGGCGATCCTCGCGGCTCAGGTGCTGACTTCTCCACCGGCATCGGCCGCTCTCCTCGCCTCGGCCGCCCTACAGGCCGCCCCGGCTCTGCCGGCCTCCGTCCTTTTCAGCCAATCCTTTTACCTGATGACTACCAAGACCGCCTTGAAATCCGCCGCCGTGGTCCTCGCGATTGCCGCCGCGGTGCCAGCTTCCATCTACTATCAACACAGGAGCAAGACCGGTGCGCAGGCCGCCTCGCCGTCCTCGTTTTCTCCCCTTGCCGCCGATGCCTCAACCGGTTCCCCCGGCCCGGCCAGGAAAGCTCCCGTCATCGTCCCAACCGCTGCGAAGGTCGACTGGCGAAAGCTCATCGCGATGCAGGGGGCGGCCGGCGGCAGCGCGGTCCAGCGGGGTGCTTTCTACGATGACCTCCAGAAGAAATTCGCAGCGATGTCCGCGGAGGATCTGGCCGAGGGGCTCGACCAGATTCTGAGCATGAATCTTCCCGAAGATCAGGGTCACATCGGCGGCCTGCTGGTGGCGGCTTTACTGGAGAAAGATCCCCGGCTGGCCTACGCTCGCTTTGCCAAGGTCAGCTCCGACAACAACGAAATCTACTTTCGCCTGGCCGATGGGATGAAGCAGTGGGCGCAGAGCGACGGCGTAACCGCCACCGCCTGGCTTGACGAGCAGATCAAAGCAGGCCGGTTCGACAGCAAGGCGCTCGATGGACACAGCGATCTGCCTCGTTTCGAGGCGGCTCTGCTCAGCACGTTGCTGAAGGCCGATCCATCCGCCGCCCGGGCCCGGCTCGCTGCGATGTCGGTCGAGGAACGCACCAGCATCCTGGGAAACTACCTGCCGATGCTTCACATCCCGGTCGGCCGGGAAGCTGAACTCGCCGGGCTGATTCGCAGCCAGTTGCCTGCGGATCAGACCACGAATGCGATGGCATCCGCGGCCGCGTCCATGGTCCATCGCCGGGGTTTCGACGGGATCGCAAAATTCATGGACGACTCCCAGGCCACGGCCGGGGAGCGACAGGCGATGGTCACCGAGTCGGTGGCGATGAAGCTTGGAATCTATGGCGTCGAAAATGGCGAGCCAAACTCCGGCGATGGCCTTGCCGCCATCGACAAGGCCCGTGCGTGGGCGGAGCGCGAGGCGCCCGGAAGCGCGGATACCGCCACCGGCCAGGCTCTCGGCCTGCTCCTGACCCGCAACTATCCCTTTCAGGAGTCGGCTTCCGTCGCCCTGCACTACCTGGAAACCACCGGCAGCGACGGCGTGCTCGCGGCTTTTCTGAACACCCCGTCGGCGCAGAAGAATCCACAACAGGTGATTGATCTGCTGCCGAAGATTGCCGATCCGAAGGTCCGTGAGGAAATCCGCAGTAAGGTTCAGCCATGACTTCGACCCGTTCACATGCGATGAAACGTTTCGCTGCCGTTTCGATCCTTGCCGGTCTGGGCTTTGCCTGCTGGTTCGGTTGGCGCCAGGTGGGAACGTCCGGCGCTGGCGCCTCAGGGGCTGCGAAGGCCGGCTCGGAGATGCACCCGGCTGGAGGAAAAGAAGCCGCTCCGGATGAGGCGAAGGATCGCTCGCGAACCGGCCGGTCCAGGGAAACCCAGACGGCGGAGGTCAAAGCTTTCGCCGCCAGGTTCGCCGCCTTTTTTGCCGTTGAAATGGCTCAGGACACCGGCGATCCGGGCCGGGCGGAGAAGCGGCTCGCGATCAGCGAGGAGCTCCGTAGCCTCGATCCCGCCCAGCTCAAGGCGCTGGTGGCCGAACTGGCGCTGGTACCGGACCTCGATGCCCGCCTGCGCGAATTGCTCGTCGCCTTCACCATGGAGAGCCTGGCCGAAAAGAGCCCGATCCAGGCGCTGGAACTTCTAACGGAAAGAGCCACCAACTCCCAGGGTGGCAACCTGGATCAGAAGCTTCTTTCCCGCTCGCTCGCGGCGATGGCCCGGAGCGATCCCGGGGCGGCCGCGAAGTGGGTCGGCGACCACCAGGAGAAGTTTCCCGGTCTGATCACGCCGGAGGTGAAGCGGGGCGTGCTCATGGGCGCCATGGACAAGGACCCGGCGATGGTCTTTCAATTGAGCGCTCGATTGGGCCTGGGCAGTGACGCGGCGACAGGAGCGGAAATCGCCCGGGGAGCCCGGACGCCGGAGCAGCGCGCTGGCGTGCTGACGGCGCTGCGGGAGCATTTGGCGAGCTTGCCGGAGGAATCGCGGCTGGGGCTTCAAGAGGCCACCTTGACAGGGCTCGGCGCGGGCGCCGCTGTGGAGGGCTACGGGCAGGCAACCGACTGGCTGGCTGGCGCCGCCCTGACTCCTGAAGAGTCCGGGCTTCTCGCCCGCAACCTCGAGCTGCCCCCAGGAAGCAAGGATACCGGCAAGTGGATCGACTGGATGGCTGTAAACGCACCCGGTGAGCAATTGGGCGGGAAGGTCGGCGCCATGGTGGAGAGCTGGACCCGCAGCGACTACAAGGCCGCGGGGGAATGGCTCAATGCCACGCCTGCCGGATCTGTTAGGGAAGCTGCGGTCGCCAGCTACGCCCGGACACTGGCCGGCTACGAGCCGGAAGCCGCCGCCCAGTGGTCGCTTTCCCTGCCCGCCGGTCCGGAGCGCGATGATCTGCTGGAGACGGTGCGCGCCGGCTGGCAAAAGAAGGATCCGGTGGCAGCGGCTAAATTTGCCCAGGATCACGGCATCAACCGCTGAGAGGGTTACCGCCGCCCGCAGGAATCGGCCGGAAACTTCATTGGAATTTCTTCACGGTTTCACCGGGAAAAGAATACGGTCGGTCCATGAAAACGGCGCTCCTCTTTCTGCTGGCGATGGCCCTCCGCCTGGCTGCCGCGGATGCGGAAGGGGATGTGATCTTGAAGGATCCGGTGGAGGTTCAATCCCCCGATCAGAAATGGACCGCAGTGGTGCGGCGCGCACCCTCTGACGACGCACCGTGGACGAAAGACCAGGATCATTTCGTGCTCACCATCTTCTCCGCGAAGGATGGCCCCTATGGGGAGAGGGTGTTCCGCTACTCCAGTGGCCCGCGACAGGTGGCAAACCTGCGGTGGAGCCCGGATGCGAAATTCGCGGTGATGACCACCGTCAGCTCGGGAGGTCACAATCCCTATCGCTTCGACACCTACGTTTACGCGGTCGCTGACAGGAGCCTGCGGATCATGGCGGACGTCTCGACGGAAAGGCAGGTGGGAGACTCCGATTTCAAGTTTGAAGGAAGCGACATCGCCGTCATGGACATGAAGGGATTTGAGGAGCCTTCAAAGATCGTCAAGGTCCCTCTGGGCGAGGAGGTTCCCAAGATGAAAAAGGCCGAGTGATTCTGCTCCCAACCATCAACCCACTTCGATGAGTGCCCCTGACCCTCGTGAATTCGAACGCGCGATGTTCTTCGCCGCGAACGAGCGGATCCAGAAGGAGCTCGAGGAGCAGAATTGGGACTGGGTGTATCTTTGGACTGCAGGGGGCCTGATGGTCGTGCCCATAACCCTGGCGGGTCTGCTGATTTTTCTCAGAGTCCAGTTTCCCGTGTGGGCGGATTCCTCGCACAGCAATGAGATCGGGATGTTGCTCGGAATACTGGCCTGTGCCGGGTTCATGGCCTTTGTGGTCGTCGCGATCCGGATGCTGATCAGAGCGCTCAGGCGCCGGAGTGAGTGACCGCTTCTCCAACCGGCTGCTGAATTGTTTAAGGCATCTCGACCCAGCATCTCAGGTGGGTCGAGAGCAGCAGGCAACTGACCGGAGCAGGGTGAAAGGCAACCGCCAGCGCCTCACGGTAGGCAGTCATCTGCGACTGGTATCTTGCTGCCAGTTCTTCGGCGGAATCGATGGCGTCTGTCTTGAAATCGATCACCTCGACCCTGGTGACGGCGCCTGTTTCGTCCTTTTCGACCTGCAGGCGGTCGATCACGCCGCTGAGCCATTCCCCGGCGAGGATGGCATCGACCGGTTGCTCACGGAACAGCTCGATGCTGCGGCTCTGGCGCTCGAAACGGGTGCGGATCTCCGGGATTTCCAGTAGTTCGAAGACCAGGACCTCGGCAGGATCGGCCGGAAAGGGCGAGAGTTCCTCATCCACCCAGCCGGTCTTCTCGAAAGCGCGGTGCACGGCCAAGCCGAACTCCAGGCTATCGGCCGAAAGCGGGTGATGGTGGCCTGCGGGACGAGCGCGCGGGCGGCGTGGGACTGCCGCGCCCAGCAGGGTGGGGGGCTCGGCCACGAATTCCTCCGGGAGGGTTTTGTGCAGCCGCTCATGCCAGCCGGCGTCGCCTGTCAGATCCAGTGCGGGCCACTCACGGCCATCCCAGGTCACGACTTCGCCGGCATCGCCGACGGCGTCGCGAATCCACAGGTCGTGGCGCATTTCGGAGGCCGGGGCATTTTTCGGCGCTTTCGGCAGCAGCACGTAGGTGGCATGGCGGGCGCGGGTGAGGGCGACGTAGAGATTGCAGAAGCGCTCCACGCACTGGTCGGCGACCCACTGCTCGTAGAGCTTCCGCAGGTCACGGTCGGCGGTGAGCATTTCCTTCTTCGGCGGCAGCAGCAGTGCGCCGGTGAGCCCCGCGGCGTCGCGGAACTCCAGGATGCCCGCCTTGGATGGATCGTCGAAAGCGCCGCCCGCCAGGTCCATGGCGACGACCATGTCGAACTCCAGGCCCTTGGCCTTGTGGATCGTCATGATCTGGATCGCTCCCTCCGAAGAATACTCGCGCTGCACCAGGCCCTCCAGGCGGCGCAGCCAGGACTCCGGACTGCGGTCGCCGGTCTCATCGTAGGCATGGGCCTCGCGGGCGATGCCCTCCAGCCGTTGCTCCAGGAATGGAGTCAGGGAGCCAGCGGCGCGCAGGGTTTGAAAAAACTGGCCGATCACTCCAGAGATGCCCTCGCGGTTGATCAGGTCGCGGTAGTCCCGCCAGCTGCCGGGCTCGTCATCAGGCTTCAGTGCCAGCCGCAGTGGCGAATGCGCCACGTGGCCCCAGGCCATGCGATCGCCGGGATGGGCGAGCCAGCGGAACAGGTCGAGCAGGGCGACGCCCGCCGGGTTGTCGAGGGCGAGTTGGACCTCGGCATCGACCTCCACGGCGACGGCCGGGAACTCGTGGCGCAGGAAATCGGCGGTCTCGCGAGCGCGCTTGTTGGAGCGGACCAGGATCGCGCAACTCAGGCCGCGCTCA
>JAQGPE010000344.1 GCA_028293225.1 Akkermansiaceae bacterium
CCAGCGTGACTATGAATGGCATGGCCTCCTCGTCACCGTAAGCGACGTGGAAACCACCCAGGACATCAAGGAAGCCAAGGTCTGGATCAGCGTGCTGGGCGGCAAGCCGGACTCAGTGCTGGAAAAGCTGAACCACGAGCACGGAGCCATCCAGAAGAAGGTCTCCAAGCGGGTGGTGCTGAAGTCCACGCCGGTGCTGAGCTTCCGTCACGATGGCTCGGCCGTCCGTGGCGTGGACATTGTCAACCTGCTCGAAGAGGTCGACAAGATCCCGAAGGCTATCGCAGGCCCGGACGACGAACCGGTCTGAAATTTCGATCAAACGATCAGAGGCTCCGCCCAAGCGAGAGCCTCTTTTTTCGGCGCGGAATTCAGCCCGTCAGGCGGCGCTCACCGGAAGCCGTGGCTTGTCCTTCGGTTGCGGCTGCTGCTGCTCGTGCAATTCCTGGTCATGCTCACGCCACTGCCGCGGCGTCTGACCGTAGCGCTCCTTGAACAGGTGGCAGAGATGGTTGGCGCTGCCCAGACCGACCGCACGGGCGATCGATTCCAGTTTCAGCGAAGTCTCCCGCAGCAGGCTGGAGGCCACCTCCAGGCGGCGCTTCAGCAGATCATCACTGATCGAACTGCCCGTGACCGAGCCATAGACGCGCTGCAGCGTGCGGACCGACATACCGGCTTCCTTGGCCAAGGTCGGGACCGTCAGCTTCTCCGCATAGTCGCGGCGGATCCGCATCAGGGTCTTCGCCACGGCAGGGATGTCGCAGGCGAAAGAAAAGGTGGAGCGACGCTCGATCAGGCGCTTCGGCGGCACCATCACGCGGTTCGGCATGGTCGGCACGCTGCGCATCGCCTGGTCCAGCAGCCGGGCTGCCGTGTAGCCCGCCAGTTCGAAATTCATATCGATCGACGACAGCGGAACCTGCGACTTGCCGTGGACGACCTCCAGATCGAGGCAGCCGAGCACCGCCAGATCCTCCGGAACCCGCAGGCCGAGATCTTCGGCCACGCTCATGATTTCCAGCGCCTCGCGATCGTCCTGAGCCATGATCGCGCACGGGAAAATCAGCGAGGAAACCTTGTCGGAAAGCCAGTTGATCCAGTGATGGCGCGGGATCCCGCCTGTGGTCTCGGACACGCCATGGAATTCCCGGGTGAAATCGAGCACCTGAAAGGACTTGCCGGCCGTCCGGCAGGTCTCGGCAAAAGCCCGGAGCTGGGCTTCCGCCTCCTTGCCGCGGGAGGCGTGAAGATAGGCCAGGCTGGGGTAGCCCAGCGTGCACAGATGCTTGGCGGCCATCGCGCCCGCCTTGGCAAAATCGAGTTCCACCACCGGGATCGAAGCCGGCTGGCGGCTGCCTTGGCTGGTGTCTCCGGTATTCACGCTCACCGCCGGACAGGCGCAATCCTGGATCCACTCGCTCATCGCAGGGCTCAGGGACGTGGTGATCACCCCATCAGGCGATTCCTCGGAGGGCAGCGAACGCTGGTTGCCGTAGTGGCAGCGGCTATCGTCCAGATCCCAGCCGAGTTCCTTGGCCGCGCGCACCACGCCCAGGTGAATTTCCCGGTGGTACGGCTCCAGTGTCAACGAGACCACGGGCCGCTTCGTGGCGGTCGCGCGGGGCGAGATGGAGAGGGTCGAGATCATGGTCGGAAGTCCCGGCAAGGGGACGAGTCAATGTGACACTGTTTGCAGTTCTACCGCTGTTTGAAGGCAGACGCACCGCCATTCTTCAGCATTCGTTGTGATATAAAAAGCTTTCGAAACCCACCTGGAGCATGCTATGGATTTGTCATAAATGGCTCGCCCCAAAGGATTTCAGATCGACGGACGCTTCGTGAAAGCAAACCGGGAAAACGCTGGTTTTACGCAGGATGATCTCGCCGGTCACTGTGGTCTGACCCGCACGGTGATCCAGAAGGCGGAGCGAAACGGTCCGCTGTCTCCGGCGACGATCCGGGCTCTGGCCCGGGGCCTGGGATGCGACGAAGCGACGCTGCTGGTGTCGGAGGACTGGACCCGGAATTCCGACGAGCGGCACGTCACCATCTACAAGCCGGATGCCGTGAAGAAAATCGGCACCGTCTGGGGCTCCAGCCGTGAATCGCTCTACCAACTGCCCACCATGCTCTTCCTGGTGCTGGCCCTGCGCAACATGGCGCGGATCGTGGTGGCCTACGCTCCGCGCACCCTGGAGGCCGAAGCGCACTTCCGCAACGTCGTGGAAAGCGTCGAAAGATGCCACCATGCTCTTACTTCGATTCTTGCCGGAGAGCGCGAAAAAGTCCCGGTCCAGGCGATGAAGGAAACGGCCGACCGCTGCTACCTGGCGGCGGCTTTCGCCCGTCCGGCGGCCTACGAAGAAGACATCTACGCGGCGGACGCAGCCTTCGCCGTGGCGATCGCCGGCGCCCGGATTGCGGAAGGAATTCTGATCGAGCTCGTCCGCGACACTCCCATCGAAGACGCCGACCACTGGCGGGTGATCGAGTTCACCAGTTCCGCCTGGCACGCTGCCGGTCACGCCAGCGTCTACCTGACCATCGAAAGCGCCTACGGCCGGACCAGCACCCTCGAAATCCATGACCTGCGGAACTCGCCTGACTACGCCGCGGTCCTGACACAACCGATCTGGCCGGAGGGCGCGATCCCGCACGCTCTGAGCTTTTTCATGGATCGGATGTTCAGTCAGCGTCACTTCCCGCACGATGTGAGAATTCAGTGGAACGCCTGGGCGAGAAAGGGCTTCGTCCCGCCCGGACACGTACGC
>JAQGPE010000356.1 GCA_028293225.1 Akkermansiaceae bacterium
CTTGCACTGGGTGGTGGCAAACGGCATGGCGAAGGCGAGAGGGAGCCAGAGGTATTTCATGGTCGTAGTGAGTTGAGTTAGGAGACTGGGACCCTTTTGCAGGCGGCATACCTTTTTCTCAATTCACTGATAATCAACGATCTGCCGATCCGGCGAATCGTTAGATCCGTGCATTCCGCAATGTAGCGGCGGCATATTGCCCCGGAGGTCAGGCCTCGATGCCGCCGCTGGAAGCGCGGCTGCCTTTCATGGTCCGGACCGGCGGGGGCGGGTTTTCCGCGGGCTCGTCGCCGTCCTTCACCACGTCGAGATGATGCCCGTGGGTGTGGCCGTGCTCCTCGATGTGGCAGTGGATCCCTTTCCTCCGGAGTTCGGTGATTTCGGCCGCCGCCTGTTCATGGGCGGCGAGATTGTCGGCAGAAGGAATGATTTTCTCGTTCATGACAGCCGCACCGGTCGCTCCACATCGCCTTTCCCGCAAGACGCCGCCGCCAAACCGTGCAAATCGCTCCGGGCGGGCGGGGTTTGCAATCCGCACGACGGCACGGGCCGCCCGGCGATCCGTTGCGGGGCATGGGAAACGGGCTGCGGCACGGTTTCCGCTGGGGGAGGGGCGTCCATTCTCATGAACACCACCCTCCCCGTACCGTCCACGCCCACCGCGGCCAGCCAGCCCGTCAAAGGGACGACCACCGCCATGGGGGCCACCGTGCTTGAAAAAGGCACCGATTTCCGCGTCTGGGCGCCGAACGCCGAAGCGGTTTACGTGACTGGCAGCTTCAATGACTGGGCCGAGCCCGGCGCGCCGCTGGGCAAGGAGGAGAACGGCAACTGGAGCGGCCATGTCGAGGAGGCGGCGGCCGGCGATCTCTACAAGTACCGGCTGGTCCGCGGCGAGCAGACGCTGCTGAAGGTCGACCCGCGGGCCCGCAAGGTCTGCCCGGAAACGAACAACGGGGTGATCTACCGCGACGACTTCGACTGGCAGGGCGTCGAGTACGTGACACCGTTCCTCAACGAGATCGTCCTCTACGAACTGCATGTCGGGACTTTCGGTGGCAAGAAGGGCGGGAATGGCACCTTCGACGACGTCATCAGGCGCCTGCCCTACCTGCGCGACCTGGGGATCAACGCGATCGAGCTGCTGCCGCCGACCGAATTTCCCGGCGAGACCTCGTGGGGCTACAACCCGAGCAATCCTTACGCGGTGGAAGCCGACTACGGCGGTCCGGACGGGCTGAAGAAGCTGATCCGCGAGGCGCACCGCCATGGCATCGCGGTGATCCTCGACGTGGTCTACAACCACTTCGGTCCGGATGACCTGGACCTGTGGCAGTTCGACGGCTGGTCCGAGAATGGCCTGGGCGGCATCTATTTCTACAACGACTGGCGGTCGGAAACGCCGTGGGGGCAGACCCGCCCGGACTATGGCCGCGAGGAGGTCCGCCAGTATCTGCGCGACAATGCGCTGATGTGGATCGAGGAGTTCAAGGCTGACGGCCTGCGGGTGGATGCCGTCAGCTACATCCGCCGCTCCAAGGGGGTGGGTCCGCAGGAGTCCGTCGATCTGCCGGAAGGCTGGCAGTTGCTGCAGTGGATCAACAAGGACCTGAAGCTGCACTCGCCGCGGATCATCTCGATCGCCGAAGATCTGGGCAACAACGCCGCCCTGACCGCGTGGGTCGAGCAGGGCGGAGCCGGCTTCGACACGCAGTGGGACGTCTCCTTTGTCAATCCGGTCCGCGCGGTGCTGGAGGGGCCGTCCGACGAGCACCGCGACATCGGCGCGATGGTTTCCGCGATCTATCCGCCCGCGGAGGGCGACGCCTTCCGGCGGGTGATCTACTCCGAATCCCACGATGAGGTGGCCAACGGCAAACAGCGGCTGGTTTCCGAAATCGACCCGGGCGATCCGTCGAGTGTGTGGGCGCGGCGGCGGGCGCTGCAGGCCGTCGGGGTGGTGCTGACCTCACCGGGGGTGCCGATGATTTTCCAGGGCCAGGAAATCCTGGAGGACGGCTGGTTCGACGATCGCGACCAGCTCGACTGGGAAAAGCTGCGGCGCTTCAAGGGCATCCAGCGCGCCTTCCGCGATCTGATCGCGCTGCGGCGGAATCTTCACGGGATCACCAAGGGGCTGACCGGCCAGCATGTGGATGTCTTCCATCGCAATGCCGAAGCCAAGGTGCTGGCCTGGAACCGCTGGCATGAAGGCGGCCCGCGCGACAGCACCGTGGTGGTGCTGAACCTGTCGGCGGCGGCGCATGAGTTTTATGAGATCACCCTGCCGGCCGGGGGCGAGTGGAAGGTCCGCTTCAATGCCGACTGGACCGGCTACAGCCGCGACTTTGACGACACCGAGCTGATCAGCGTCGAGGGGCGGGAGGGCGAATGCGGCCACCCGGCACCGGTCGGGGGATTGGCTTTACCGCCGTATGGGTTGGTGATTCTCAGCCAGGATTGAGGGAGAAGAAGAGGGAACCGCAAAGACACAAAGAGCGCGAAGTTTGGACTCAAGAGAAGGCGGATCTACT
>JAQGPE010000359.1 GCA_028293225.1 Akkermansiaceae bacterium
ATCTTTTTCTGGGACGATGACCTGGATCCGCTGGACTTCGAGCCACGGCGTTTTGTGGAACTCATGCGTCTGAACGGCTTGCAGATGGCCCAGCCGTCGATTGTGCCGCTCTACCGGCTGGCTCACGCCATTACCTCGTGGAATGAGAACCTGCCTGCGGGAATCAACCGTGCGAATTGCCTCAGTGAGCGGATCGTCGGGCGGATGACCAACTTCGTCGAAATCATGGCTCCGGCCTTCACCCGGGATGCCTGGCTGGAGCTCTATCAGTACATGAGTCCACTGAATGCCAGCGGCTGGGGCTACGACTACGTTCCGCTGGGGCGCCGCGGGATCATCGATCTGATGCCGGTGGTTCATACCCGCCGCGTGCAATCCCTGAACGATGAGGCGATGGCTGACATTCAGGATTTTCTGATCAGCAATGGGCTCATCGCCTACCAGCCCGCGGACTGCGGGTGGGTGCTGGAACCAATAGCTGGGCAGGTGCCGGCCTCCGTCTATGCGGAGTTGGGTTAAAGAGACAACGGTGAGCCTATCCCGAGACAGGCACGGCTTGTGGTGGGAGGTCATGCCGCAGGGCTTCGCCGACCTGGTCGCGGAGATGGCTTCCGGCGTGGCTCCATCCGGGACGTAAGCGATGCCAGTGCGCGGCCATTTCCCGGCGAGGGGAACGGCGCGAACCGGCAGGCCATCGAGGCCGGCGGGTGGCAGATTTTCCGCGACGTTCCGGGCGTGCGCGACGAAATCCGGCGCGCTGACCGAAGCCTGATCTCCCGCGATGAGCGAGGACGGGATTGCGTGCTCCCGCTTCCTTGCGGGCGAGCTGCAGGACGTCGCCGAGCTTCACGTCCACGGCACGGCCGGCGGCGGCGCGCTCGATGCCGCCGAGTGCCCCGACGCCGAAGATGCCGGCGATCAAGGCGGTGTTCGACCCGGCGCGCAGGGCCTTTTGCCGGGCCTCCTCCAGCGGCGTGCCAAGGCTGGCCTCCTGGGCCAGGGTGGCGGAGTAGGAAGTGGTCCCGGCCATCAAAGAGGCGCTCACCAGATCCGTGGCGGTGCGGGTTCTCTGGACGACCTGGGTGACGCCGGCCGACTCCAGAGCGGCGGCGGCGCGCAGGTAGCCGGCCGATTTGGTCAAGGCTCCGGCGCCCATGCCGAGGCCGCGGGTGACCAGGATCTGGAGGGCGATCATCGGCGTCTCCTCGACCAGGGTTCCTACGACGCCAGTACTAGGCAGGCCGGAGTTGACGGTGTCGTGGGCCTCCGCGCCCTCGCCCGCCAGGTGCGCGGCGTCATCGCTGACCGAGCCGGCGAGCCCGAGCAGGGAGGTGGCGATCTTTTGGAAGCCGAGGGTGGCCCGGCCCTCCAGGCCCCAGACTTTTTGCATGGCCCAGGGGGCGCGCTGGATGACGTCGCGCTCGTAGTCGTGGACGAAGGAAGGGCTGCCGAAGTCGCCGCGCTGCTTTTCCTTTCCCCACTGCTCCGGGGAAAGGAAGCCGTCTGCGGTATCGATCCACGTGTATACGTGAAATGCACCATCGTCCCGTCCGCCCGCACCGCCCACAGCGCCGGCTCCCGGTTCCCCTGCCAGGCGGTCTGCACCAGCCCGCCCTCCGTGATGTGCTCCGCCAGCCGGGTCAGGTCCGCCGCATCGTAGCTCTCCTGGTCGATCTGGTACGCCAGCTCCCGTAGCCGCCGGCCCTGCCGCTCGATGAAGAACACCCCCGCCTGCATGGTCAGCGCCGGCAGCGCCGCGGAGCCGAAGAACGTGTACTGCCGCACCAGCAGATTCGACGGTGAAAGCGCCGCGTCCGAGGTGTCCGAGCCGAACACCCACTCCGACCCCGCGGTGCCGATCACCAGCCGCCGTTGCGAGGCGATCCACCGGACCGGGTCCTGCCGCGTCGCCGCCAGGGTGATGAAAAGCGACGCATCCGCCTCCGTGCTCCCAGGCGTGAAATTCAGCAGATCGTCCGTCTTGCTCGTCCACACGCTGACCGCGTGCCGCCTGGTCCCCGCGAACACCAGCCGCCGCTCATGCACCGCCACCGCCGCCGGGTAGCCCTGGTAGCGGGAAAAAGCGCCCTCCCGCCAGATGTCGGTCGGGCCCAGATCCACATCATCGACCGCCTCGAACTCGGCATAGGTCAGAAAGCCGGGGACGGGAAAGCGGGTGATCTTCAGCAGCGCAGTCAGATAGGGCTCCTCCGCCGTCAGTGTGGCCCGTGGAGCCACCGTTCCCGATCCGGCGTCCGCAAAGGCATAGCGCAGGCGCATCATCACCCGCGCATCCTCATCTCCGGAATCGGTGAAGTTATGATCCAGCACCGAGGTGTAGGACTGGTAGTCCTTCCAGGTCTTGCCGTTATCACTGGATTTCTGGACAAAGACGGTCCCATTCCAGATTCCCGTGGTGATCAGCGACCATTTGCCGCGGATGACCAGAGGCTTCGAATAGGGTGACGTCACCGTATTGTTCTGAAGCTTGACGTAGGTTTCGAACTGATCGAGTTCCCTCTTCTGGGAGACCTCGAAGTACGAACCGAGATGATCGACGGAGAATGCCGGTCCGGAGATGACTCCGGTCTGCCCTTTCTCAACATACGCCTCCCTCCAGTAGCGCGCATAGTATTCACCGACCCCCGGCTCATTGCCCGTCGCAGGATTGTTGTTCGGTGTATGCGCCAGGATGCAGATCCACTGCTTGCCCGCATGGTCCACCGCATAGTCGAGAGGATACACCCCTCCCACAAAGGGCGCGGTCCATGGTGGGATGGAGCCGGCCAGAGAAAGCGTGTAGACCGCGTCCTCGTCATGGTTTGTCTCCAACAGTGGCGGGTACGAAAACGGAATTTCCTCCAGGGTCCAGTGACCGTCTCCCCCTCGCGTCAGCCGCTTCGGGCTCACCGTCTGCGAGGTGATGAACACCACGTCATTGACCTGGGCGAACTGCAACAGGAAAGGATCGCCGAATGCCGGCAGGAATTCCGTGGGATGCTCATCCAGCGGATCCACCGGCACCGGCGGCGGGGTGAGCGTCTGCACCGGCGCGCCAAGCTGATCAAATACGGTCAGCGTCGTACCGGTGAAGGCCAGCGCAAAGGAGTCCTCCGCATTGAACTGAAAGGTCTCCAGCCGCACCGGCAGCCCGCCCAGCGCCGCCGCATGCCGCGTGCCCGGCCGCTTGCGCACCCCGCCGAAGGGCATTGCGATGAAATTCTGCATCAGCTCCGCCCCGCTCGACTGCTTGTCGAAGTCCGTGCGGTGCCGCAGATACGGGGTCAGTTCCCCCGCATTGAATGATAGGAAAGCTTGGGTCGCAGGCATCAGCAGCGGAAGCGTGAGTTGCGCAGCGGCGAGTTCGCCGTCAGCTGGCGAAAGCCGAAATTCTCCCCGGACAGCACCTCGCGCGCGTCCACCGTCTTTGCCTCCGGCAGCGCCAGTTGCTTGTATTTGTTCAGCATGTCCGTCGCCAGGCTCGGGCTCTGCGTCAGCGGTCCCGCGACCTTCGACGCCAGCAGATAACTCAGCGCCTCCACGAACAGCGCGTCCCACAGCCCCACCGCCACCGCGTTCGAAACATACACCAGCGACACCGCGTCCGCCCCGCGCGTCAGCAGCCGCCGCCCTTCGATCGAAAAATCCCCGCCGCGCACGTCCGGGTCGCCCGCCGCCACCCGCAGCACCCGCACACAGTCCCCCGGCATCTGCCACGCCGCGTCCCAGTCGCTCACCGGCGCCTCCGCCACCTTCGACAGATCCGCCCGCACCACCGCGAAGTTCCAGCCGTGCTGCCTCAGCAGCGCATCCCTTGCCTGCGGGAAACGCAGCCGGCAGACCCGCGCCTCCTCAGAGCTCTCGGTCTCCAGCGACGCAATCAGCTTCGCCCCGATTTCCGACAGCGCCAGGTTCGCAATATCCGTAAATGATGTCGCCATATGATCACTAAATTGAGCCTCTCCCGGCCCTTCTCCATCCTCCTCCCAAGTCTTGCGTCTCCTCAAAAAAGCCCGCGCCCGTCCTTTCCCATCCGGACGCGGGCCCCCAACGAACACAACAACAACACCCCGGAAATCAGCCCTTCACCCGGTAGGCGATCGTGATCACGATCGTCTTGCCCGCGGTGATGGTTCCCGTCTTCGTCGCCACCGTGGCGAACACCCGCTTCAGCGCCGGCAGACGATACGGCGCGGTGGTC
>JAQGPE010000378.1 GCA_028293225.1 Akkermansiaceae bacterium
TTCTCTCTTCCAACAAAGGCCTCCTGGCGGCTGACGAAAGCTTCCCGTCGATCGAGAAGCGATTTCTCCCGCTGGGCATCCCTTCGACGGAAGAGACCCGCCGCAGCTATCGGGAGATGCTTTTTACCACGCCTGCGCTCGGAGAGTCCATCAGCGGCGTGATCCTCTTCGACGAGACGATCCGTCAAGAGATCGCGGGCGGGCGGAACGTGGCGGCATTTCTGAATGAGCAGGGCATCCTTCCCGGCATCAAGGTCGATACCGGCGCCGTCCCCTTGCCGGGGTTTCCCGGCGAAACGATCACCCAGGGTCTGGATGGACTGCGGGAACGCCTGGAGGGCTACTTCGCTCTCGGCGCCCGCTTCACGAAATGGCGGGCGGTGATCAGGATCGGGGCGGATCTGCCGAGCGGGAACTCCATCCGTGCGAATGCGGAGGCACTCGCCCGCTTCGCCGCCCTTTGCCAGGAGGCCGGGCTGCTTCCGATCGTGGAGCCCGAGGTCCTGATGGATGGAGATCACTCGCTGGCCCGTTGTGAGGAGGTCATGACGACAGTGCTGCGCAGCGTGTTCGCCGCCCTGGGCGAACATCGCGTTCGTCTGGAGGGGATGATTCTCAAGTCGGGGATGGTCCTTTCCGGGAAGAGCTGCCCGGAGCGGGCCGATGACGCGGAGATCACGGAGGCCACGCTGCAGTGCTTCCGTCGCACCGTGCCTGCCGCCGTGCCCGGGATCGTGTTCCTCTCGGGTGGGCAGGCGGATGTGGAGGCGACGCGCAGACTGAATGCGATCGCACAGCTCTCCTCCGGACCTTGGAAGATCACCTTTTCCTACGGCCGCGCGCTTCAGGATGCGGCGTTGCAAGCGTGGCACGGGAGCGCGGAAAATCAGGAGATCGCGCAAGCCGCACTTCTCCGCCGGGCCCAGTGCAATCGGCTGGCGACGGGTGGCGCCTATACCGGGAGTTCGGAAAGCTGAGCAGAGTTCCTGGCTGCGGTTTTTTCCGCGCGCGCCTGGGATACGCTCGTTCGACCGGAATCGATTCAGTCGAATTCGAGCGGGGCAGGGGAGTTTCTCCGGTCAGCTCTCAAGAGGGCGCGGAAGAACAATTCCCGGCCCCGGGAAGCAACTTACTCGACCGTCTGTAGCGAAGCTCCCTCATCTTTGACGGCTCTCGGTTTCGCCGCCAGTTCGGAGCACTGCACGAGCCGCGCCCTTACGATATTGCGGCTGATCCCTAACAGTTTCGCCGTCTGAACCTGGTTCCTGTGGCAGTATTCGTAGGCGGTTCGCATCACGGCGTTTTCGATGTGGGCATGGAGGTCTTCCGCTCCTTCCTCGAACAGGGCGACCAGAGCTTCCCGAAGCTTTTCCCGGGCCGAATGCCGGGCCGTGCCGTGCTCGACGGATGAGTTCTGATGCAGGGGGCGCAACGCTGCCAGATTGAGATTCTCCGGCAGCACCAGATTCGCCTTCGACACCAGCAGCGCATGGTGAACCACATTCTCCAGCTCACGGATGTTTCCCGGCCAGGTGTGTCCGGTGACCAGGGCCTGCTCGGCATCCGGCCGAAAGGCCGCGTCCTTCATTCCCAGCCGCTCGGCATAAATCTGCAGGAAATGCCGGGCCAGCGGCAGGATGTCTCCCGGCCGGTCACGGAGAGGCGCCAGTTCGAAAGTAGCCACCTTCAGCCGGTAGTAGAGGTCTTCCCGAAAGCGCCCGGCGGTGACTGCCTCTTCAAGTTGAACGTTCGTCGCAGCAATAAAGCGCACATCGATCGGAATCGAGGTCCGCGAGCCCAGGCGCACCACCTGCCGCTCCTGCAGCACTCGCAGCAGTTTCACTTGGAGGGGCAGGGGAAGCTCACCGATTTCGTCAAGAAACAGGGTTCCCCCACTGGCGGTTTCGAACCACCCGGCCTTCGCCGAACTCGCCCCGGTGAAGGCTCCACGCTCATGGCCGAACAGCTCGCTTTCGATCAGCGTTTCTGAAAAAGCTCCGCAGTTCACTGCCACGAAGGGCTGCGCGGCCCGCTTGCTATGGTCGTGGATATGCCGGGCGATGATCTCTTTGCCCGTGCCGGTTTCACCCACGATCAGGACGTTCGCATCGCTCGGCGAGACCAGCTTCAGATGCTGGATCAGAGCTTTCGAACGCGGGTCTTCGAAGACGACGAACGTGGTCCGTCGTACGACGGGTCCCGTGGTTGATGCCGCGGATCTGGCGATGGTGGGCTTCATGCCTGGTGGACCGCGTCAGCTTCCGTGCGGCGGGGGATGAAATTGAGCAGGTGACCGAGCTTGATCTGCTTCGTGCGCAGATAGGTGACGTTTTCCAGAGTGGGTTCCGTGATCAGCGGAACCCGCCCGGTGATGCGCAGGTCGTAGGCTTCCAGCCCCCGGAACTTCGCCGGATTGTTGGACATCAGCCGGATGGTGCTAAGGCCCAGGTCGGTAAGGATCTGGGCGCCCGTGTCATAGTTCCGCGAGTCCACCGGCAAGCCCTGATCGGTATTTGCCTCCACGGTATCGCGCCCATCATCCTGGAGGGCATACGCCCGCATCTTGTGGGTGAGCCCGATGCCTCTGCCTTCGTGCCCACGCAGGTAGACGATCACTCCGCGGCCTTCGCTTTCGACCAGGCGCATGGCGAGTTCCAGTTGCGGTCCGCAGTCGCAGCGCATGGAACCGAGAATATCCCCCGTCAGGCACTCGGAGTGGACGCGCACCAGGACGTCATGCGCTCCGGCGATGTCGCCTTTCACCAGCGCGACATGCTCGGCGCCGTCCAGCAGCGAACGATAGGTGTGGGCGATGAAGACTCCGTGACGCGTCGGCATGCGTGCGGTGGCAACCTTCTGAACCAGCGGCTCACGGCTGCGGCGCCAGGCGGCCAGGTCCCCGATGGTGATGAAATGCAGTCCGTGACGCTTCGCAAATTCCTCCAGCTGCACCCCGCGTGCCATCGTGCCGTCATCGTTGACGATCTCGCACAGCACGCCCGCGGGTGGCAGGCTGGCCAGCCGTGCCAGGTCCGCCGCCGCTTCGGTGTGGCCACGGCGTTCCAGGACGCCGCCGTCTCTGCCGCGCAGCGGAAAGACATGTCCCGGGCGGGCGAACTCATCACCCCCGTTCCGGGGATCCGCCAGAGCCCGAATAGTCGCTGCCCGGTCCGCTGCGGAGATCCCGGTCGTGGTGCCCGGCTTCCAGTCGACGGAGACGGTGAAGGCGGTTCCGTGCAGTTCGGTGTTAGTCGCCACCATCAGCGGCAGGTTGAGCTCATCCAGCCTTTTTCCCGGCAGGGCCACGCAGATCACCCCGCTGCTATGGCGCACGATGAATGCCAGCTTTTCGGCGGTCGCGAGACTGGCGGCCATGATCAGATCGCCTTCGTTTTCGCGGTCGGCATCGTCGGCGACCACTACGATTTCTCCGCGCGCGATCGCCGCGATCGCTTCGTCGACGGTTGAGAGAGTGGAGCGATTCATGAGTAAAAGGTGGGTTTCGGAATCTGATGATTGAGAGCCCAGTCACCGAGCTCGTTGAGCTTGTAGTCGACGGGGTCGTGAAGCGTTTGCGTGCGGATGTTCCGCCAGTAGCGGTCGAGCCGGGCTGCCGCGGTGGTCGAGCGGGAGCCCATGACTTCAAAGACCCGGCTAGTGAGATCCAGCCCCGTGCGGGTGGTCGTCACTTTCGCCGTGGCGATGTCGAGAGCGACCTTGCCGCGGTGGTTTTCGGTCAGCCCCTCACCGGTTTCCCAGGCCCGTTGCAGCGACTCGCCAGCCCGGTCGGTGACCAGCTTCGCTGCCTGTAACTGCACATAGAGATCGCCGTAGTGATGCAGGATGTAGGGATCTTCCCGTTGCGAAGAGACGCCGGAGGTGATCCATGGCCGCGTCTGTGCCAGCGTATAGTTGCGCGCCTCGGCGAATGCCCCCTCGGCGATGCCGAGAAAGACGTTTGCGAAGATGAGCTGCGCCAGACAGGGGCGCAAGGAAGCCCGCACGCTGCCAAAGGGCCCCGGCGTCCTTAGCAGTTCCGAGTCCGCCAGCGCGACATCATGCAGCTCCACGGTCCCGCTGTCCGTCTGGCGCTGCCCCATGTTGTCCCAGTCGTCCAGCGTCAGCAGCCCCCGGCGCGGCAGCGGCACGGCAGCCACCACCAATCGCGGACTATTCGGATCGGTTGCGGAAATGATCAGCGCATCGGCGTCCGTCGATCCAGAGCAGAAACCTTTTCGTCCGTTGGCGACCCGCTGCCCGTCCTTGATCGAAATCACGGTGCCTTGGTCCAGAGGATTCAGGGCATTTCCCCAGAACCACGAATTCTCGACCGTCTGCCGGTAGAGGGTCCGCCGCTGTTCCTCGCTGCCGAAGAGATCGATCGTCCCCAGCATCAGATGCTGAAATCCGAACAAGTGCGCGATCGAGCTGTCCACCCGGGCAAAGAGCCGGACGATGCGCAGGATCTCCGGCCAGGTCGCGCCCCCGCCGCCTTCCTCCTGGGGGATCAGAAGATTGAGTAGTCCGCTGGCCCGCAGCAGATCCCTTTCGACCTTTGCCGTGCCGCCCCGCTTATCCCGCTCGACGGCAGTTTGGGCGAATTCAGCGACCAGGCGCTCGGCGGTTTCCTGCGCGTTCAAGCGCGGCTTTGACTCGTAGATCGTCGGGAAAACAGACATCGGAAAAAAGGGTGAAGGGTCGCGGACGGGGATTCAACTGGCGGAGGCGGCGGCCACTCGCGGCCGGTCCTGGTTGGCGACGATCTCGCCAAAAGGACTCACATACTGGGGAGCGTCGGAGTGCACCGGCTGCTCGATCGGAAGTAGTGGAAAAACCAGCTCCGCAAAGCGATACGCCTCCTCCAGATGCGGATAGCCGGAGAGGATGAAGTCCTCGATCCCCAACTCGCGGTACTCCAGCATCCGCTTCGCGACGTTCTCCGGGGATCCGACCAGAGCCGTTCCCGCGCCGCCACGGACCAGACCCACGCCAGCCCACAGGTTCGGGCTGATCTCCAGCTGGTCGCGGCTTCCCTGATGGAGGCGCGTCATCCGTGCCTGGCCAGCCGAGTCGAAGCGCTCGAAGACCTTCAGCGCCGCCGCGATCGCATCATCCGTCACATGGCGGATCAGTTGGTTGGCTGCCTGCCACGCTTCCTCCTCGGTCTCGCGGACGATGACGTGCATGCGAATTCCGAAGCGTAGCGTGCGCCCCTGTGCTGCCGCCAGTTTCCGCATCTGCTGGATCTTCTCGGCCACCTGATCGGGGGGCTCGCCCCACGACAGGTAAACATCGACATGCTTCGCCGCGACCTCGTGGCCCGCCCTGGATGAACCACCGAAATACAGCGGGGGATAGGGTTTCTGCACCCCGGGGAACAGCACGCGTGCGCCCTTGACCCGCAGGTGCTCGCCTTCGAAGTCGACCTCTTCCTCGGCCACCACCCGGCGCCAGATGTCCAGGAACTCATCGGTCACCGCATAGCGGGTATCGTGATCCTGGAAGAGTCCATCGCCCTGCAGCTCCACCGGGTCGCCGCCGGTGACGACATTGATCAGCAGCCGGCCTGAGGAAAGACGGTCAAAGCTCGCCGCCATGCGTGCGGACAGGGTGGGGGAGGTCAGGCCGGGCCGGATCGCCACCAGGAATTTCATCCGGTTGGTCACCGCCATCAGCGCAGAGGCCACGACCCAGGCATCATCGCAGGAGCGGCCGGTCGGCAGCAGCGCGCCATAGTAGCCCAGCTCATCGACGGCCTGGGCGATCTGCTTCAGATACGGGAGGGTCGTGGGCCGCGCTCCCTGCGCCGAGGCCAGGTAGCGGCCGTCACCGTGGGTGGGGATGAACCAGAGCAACTTCATACGGACAGAGCATTGGAGTCGAGAGCTTCCACCGTCCGGTAGAGTCTCTCCAGGCTGTCATCCAGCCGGGTCTGCAGTTCCGCATCGAGCTTGAAGCCGCCCGGCAGCGTCTGGAACTGGTTGTCCACGATATACACTCCCTGTTGGATGTCGGACGCGCCTAGTACTGCGAGCACCGGCTTCAGCGCGTAGTCGATCGCGAGTTGATGGGCATGCGTGCCGCCCGTGGCCAGTGGCAGGATCGTTTTGCCGCGCAGAGCCCCCTGCGGCAGGATGTCGAGCAGCGCCTTGAGGCTGCCGGTGTAGGCAGCCTTGTAGATTGGCGTCGCCACGACGATTGCCGCAACCCTCTCAATGTCGGCTTTGAATTCCGTGAAGGCCGGACTGGCATAGTTGGCTTGAATCAGGTCTTCAGCCGGAAAATCCCGCACGCTCACGGATTTCACGGTGATGCCGCGCTCCCGCAGAAAGTCTGCGGAGTAGCTCAGCAGGGCCGCGGATTTCGACGGCGCGGTCGGGCTGCCGGAGATAAGAAGAATTTCGGACATGGGATTTCAATCTTTGAGGTTCTCAAACGGTGGCCGCCAAACGCTCCTCCTCGAGCTTTCTCACCAGCGGCAACACCCGCTCGCCAAAGTAGACGACCTCTTCCTGGAAATGCAGGAAGGCCGACAGGATCAGATCCACGCCGATCGATTTCAGATGCACGATCCGCTCGGCGATCTGTTCCGGTGTGCCGATCAGGTTGGTCTTGAAGCCGTCGTTGTATTGCACGAGATCCTCGAAGGTGGATTTTGCCCAGTTGCCTTCCCCTTCAGGAGAGGCCTTGCCGGCATTCTTCACCTCGTGGCCAAAAGCGTTCACCGCCTCAGGGTCCGCCTTGTCGATGATTTCCTGCAGCACCCGCCGCGCTTCTTCCTCGGTGTCGCGGGCGATGATGAAAGCGTTCACGCCGATCTTCACCGTGTGCCCGTTCGCCGCCGCCTTCTCCCGGATGTCGTCGATCTGCGCCTGGTGCCCCTCCGGCGTGTTGCCATTGGTGAAGTACCAGTCACTCACGCGGGAGGCCATGTCGCGCGCCGCGCGGGAACTGCCGCCCTGGAAGATCTCCGGGTGCGGCTGCTGCAGCGGCTTCGGCCGCAGCGTGTAGTTCTGGAAGCGGTAGAAATCGCCGCGAAAGGTGAAATCGTCCTGGGTCCAGATGCCCTTTAGAGCGCGGATGAATTCCTCCGAGCGGCGATAGCGCTCATCGTGCTCCAGCCACGGCTCGCCGATGGCGCGGAACTCGCCCTTAAACCAACCGCTGACGATATTGACCGCTACCCGGCCCCCATAGAGCTGGTCCAGGCTCGCCAGTTGCTTCGCGGCCAGCGCCGGCTTCCATGGCCCGGGCAGCAGCGCGACGATCACCTTGAGGCGGTCTGTCGCGGCCAGCAGGGCCTGGCTGAAAACGAGCGGCTCATGCTGGTTGTCCGCCCCATATCCCGCGGTGAAGCGGATCTGGCTCAGAGCATAGTCGAAACCGTTCTGCTCGGCCAGTTGGGCCAGCTTGCGATTGTAGTCGATGTCCCAACTGGTGCGCTGCTCGATCTTGCTGACGACCAGGCCGCCGCTCACATTGGGAACCCAGTAGGCAAACCGGATCGGCTCCTGGAGCGTGCCGGCGGAATAGGACTCGGAATCTTGGTAGCTCATGACGTGTGTGTTCGGAATTCGGATGAATGGATGCTTGGATCCGGTTCCCGTTCCTCCGGCATGGCGGCCTTGGTCGGATGGGTGTTGAAAAGCGGGCAGGTGTTCGCCGCGCAGCAATCTATACTAAGTTTAGCACTATGCGTGCCATACTATTTTCAGTGTTGATAATGAAAGAGTAATGGAATTTCACGCGATTCCTAAAATGTTGAGTGGGCGGATTTATTGCTGATCTGCTGTTGCTGTAGCAGCACTTCGCCAGCCTCGCCGCTTGCGATCGTCGCTCCGCCGCCCAGATAAAAGGACTGCACGTCGCTGCGCCGGCGGAATTCCGCGGCGCTTTCGTTGACCACCGACGTTCCGTTCTCGATCACTGCCACCCGGTGGGCGAACCGTAACGCAACGGCCGCATTCTGCTCAGCGACCAGGATCGCCAGCCCGGCGCTTTCGTTCAACTCGGCAAGCGCCTTGAAGATCGCCTGCACCGTCAGCGGCGCCAGCCCCATCGACGGCTCGTCCAGTACCAGCAGCCGGGGCCTGGTCATCAGCGCCCGGCCAATCGCGGTCATCTGCTGCTCTCCGCCGGATGCCAGGCCGGCCCTGCTCTTCCGCTTCTCCTTCAGACGCGGGAAAATCGCATAGACCTTTTCCAGGTCTTCCGCGATCTCTCTGCGACTGGAGCTGCGGCCCAGACCGCCGGTGATCAGGTTCTCCTCGACGCTCAGCGTGCGAAAGCAGTGCCTGCCTTCCAGCACCTGCACCAGCCCCAGCCGGGCCAGCGCGGACGGTGATTTCTTCAACACGTCGTGGCCGTCGAAGTGGATCTCCCCGCGCGAGACTTTGCCCCGTTGCGCAGGCAGGAGATTCGAGATCGCCTTCAAAGTCGTCGTCTTGCCCGCTCCATTCGATCCCAGCAGAGCCACGATCTCGCCGGGACGTACCGTCAGGTCGATGTGATGCAGCGCGGCGATCGAAGCGCCATAAACGGCCTCCAGACCTGCCACCCTCAGCAGCGGCTCAGAAGCCGGGGAAGGCTCGCGACCTTCCCCGGTGTTGACGCGGAGAGCGCTCATTTCGCGATGACGTCGACATCCTCTGCGGTGCGCAGCTTGATGCTCTTTTCCTTCGCATACGCTTCCGCCGACTTCTCGATGATCGGCCGCAGCAGCTTCCAGTCAGGACTGATCCAGTCGGAGACCACCTTCCATTTGTCGCCGTCCCACTGCTGGAAGGTCACCCGTCCGTCGCCCTCGTGGTTGTCCCAGGTCACATTGATGGAATGGAAGAGATTCTCCGCGCCTAGTTCCTTCACCCGCTCCGGCGACAGCTGCAGGTGCTCGAAGCCCCAGCGCACCTCATCACCGCTCAGGGTGTGCACGCCGAATTTCGCCTGGGCGATCCGCAGTGCCTCGACATTCAGGATGCCGTTCACGATTCCGAGGTTGTGATAGACGCTGCCGATCCGCTTCTTGTCTTCCAGGTTGCCTTTGCCCTGGTCGTAGAGCGTCTTGATGATCTCCTGCACCACCGGGTAGGAGGAGCCGGAGGTCTGCGTGGTGATGGCGGTGTAGCCCTTCGCCGCATCCCCGGCGGGGATCACGTCCTCCTCCGAGTTCGACCAGACGTTGCCGATGATCTTGGTCGCGGGAAATCCATTGCGCTGCGCCGTCTTCAGCGCCACCGGGTTCATCACACCCCAACCCCGCAGGATCACGTAGTCGGGCTTGATGCGGCGGATCGTCAGCCACTGCGCCTGCTGTTCGTTCCCCGGGTGCGGCACTTCGATCTGTTGTACGGTGAAGCCGTACTTCTCCGCCAGCAGGTCATAGATGGGAATGGTCTCCTTGCCGTAGGGCGAGCCGTGATACAGCACCACGATCTTCTTGCCCTTGATTTTTTCGATCCCGCCCTCCTTCGAGCCGATGTAGTTGATGATTCCGGAGGTCTCGCTGTAGGGATTCAGCAGCAACGGAAAGATGTAGGGAAACACCCGTCCGTCCGTGGAGTCGGTGCGCCCGTGGTTGATGGTCAGCAGCGGCACCTTGTCCTGGGTGACCCGGTCGATCAGAGCGTAGGCGATTCCCACCGACAGCGGGTTCCACGCGGCGATCCCGGGGTGCGACTTGAGCCGCTCGTAGACCTCCACGCCGCGCTCGACCTCATACTGCGTCTCGCCTTCCTGCCAGGTCAGTTTGACCCCGTTCACACCGCCGTCGCGGCTGTTGATGAGATTCAGGTAGTCGATGAAGCCGCCGAAGAAGCCACTGCCGCCGGCCGCATAGGGGCCGACCCGGTAGCTTTGCAGTGGGAAGAATTGCTCGTCGGCCTTGGCCGTGGCGAGACCAAGCGAGAGCGTGAGAGTGGCTGCCAGGGCGGCCTTCCGGAATGTTCTGAGTGCTGTTGATTTCATGTGGGAGATTCTAGGGAAGAGTTGGAGAGAGTCTGTCTGATCAGCTCCAGGCGTGGAGCGGTGGATTGACGCCGTTGAGAGCATGGTTTCCGACGATGGCATATTTCCACCGCACCGGATCGTGGAGCGTGTGCGTGCGGGCATTCCGCCAGTGCCGGTCGAAGTTGTGCTCTGCCAGGGTCGAGCGCGTGCCGCCCAGTTCGAAGAGTTTGTTCGTCGCCGCCAGGGCTACCTCGGTGCTCAGCACCTTGGCCTCCGCCACCGCCAGCTGCGCCTGGGCAACGGTCTCCGCTCCGGGATCCGCGACCGCCCGGTCAACGGCCAGCCCGGCCTTTTCAAGGATCGCCTGGGTCGCGTGCAGACGGATGGTCAGGTCGCCGATTGCCTGGATCGTGTAGGGGTCCTGCGAGGCCTGCTCCAGTCCGCTGTCGATCCAGGCCCGGGTACTGGTCCGGACAAAGGCGATGGTTTCTTCCAGCGCGGCGCGGGCGATTCCTGTGTCCACCGCGGCCTGGATGATCTGGAAAATCGCTCCGTCCGCCGTGGGTTTGTCGAAGCCCTTGTAACCGGGAATCAGGTGGCTCTTCGGCACCTTCACCTGGTCCAGTAGCACCGTTCCGCTCAGCGTCGTGCGCTGTCCGAAACTCGACCAGTCATCGATCACCGTCAGCCCCGGCGCATCCCGTTCTGCGATCGCATACCAGGCGCGTCCCTGGTCATCCACCGCCACGATCGGCACCAGGTGCGCCAGCAGGGCGCCGGAGGAATAGAACTTCTTTCCCGTCACGACCACGTGGTCGCCGGCATCGGTCCAGCGGGTCTCGAAATCCACCGCCCGCTTCGATCCGAATTCGGAGAAAGCATTGCCGAAGCGCACGCCCTTCAAGACCTCGCCCAGCAGCAGCTCCTGCTGCGCTTGATCGGCGGTCGTCAAAATCGCCGCCACCACCCCCAGGTGGTTCTGGGTGATCTGACCGATCGAGGGATCCGCCGCGGAAATGATCTCGATGACCTTCACCAGCGTGGCATAGGAAACCTCCGGGCCGCCGAATTTCCGCGGCACATTGATCGACCACAGGCCGCTCTGCGAATAGGTGTCGAGTTCTTCGACCGGCCATCGCCGCTCGCGGTCACGGACGGATGCTTCCTTGGCGAACTCAGCCGCCAAACGGTGCGCCACTTCGATGGCCTCCGCGTCGTCGCGGATGACGTGGGCGGGTTCGGCGGGCTTCGGCACGCCCGGCACCCCCTCCGGCGGGCGGGCGGTTTTGCGGTTTTCCTGGACGAGGATTGCAGTGCTCATGGAACAATATCGGTGTTGGCTTTACGGGTTTGGGAAAGGAACAGGGCGGCGGCCCGTGCGGTCAGGCGGTCCCACAGCGCGACCAGTCCCTTGGGCTCCGCGATCAGAAAGGCGATGATCAGGGCTCCGAGAAAGATGTGCTGGCTCATTTCCAGCACCCCGGAATTGAAGACCCCGCCAAGCAGGAAGGCGCCGAGTCGCGACAACAGCAGGGGGAAAACCACGATCAACGCCGCGCCGAAGAAGGCCCCGCGGATCGAGGCCAGGCCACCGATGATGATCAGGAAGACGATTTGAAAGGACCGGTCGAGATTGAACCCCGCCACCTCCACCGTGCGCAGATACGCGAAGGCCCATAGCGCCCCGGCGACTCCGATGATGAACGAGGAAATCGCCGCGGCCAGCAGCTTGGTACGGAATACCGGCACCCCGATCACCCGGGCGGCCAGCTCATGATCCCGCACGGCGATGAACTGATGGCCGGTCCGGGTTTTCACCAGCCGCGCCACGAGTGCAGTCAGTACGACCACCACCGTAAGAGCGAACAGGTAGCGCCCCACCGGGCCGTCGAAGTGGATCCCCAGCACCTGCAGCGCCGGCGCGTCGATCACTCCGGAAGGGCTGTTGTTGGAAAACCACCCGAACTTGGTCAACACCCACTGGACGAAGAACTGGGCGGCCAGCGTGGAGATCGCCAGGTAGAATCCTTTCAACCGCAGGCTCGGTAGCCCGAAGGCGACCCCGAGCAGCGCGGCGGAGACCCCGGCCAGCACGATGCTGACCGGAATCGGCAACCCCTGGATGCGCAGATTGAAATTGAAGGCTCCGAACGCGCCAACCGCCATGAAGGCCGCCGAGCCCAGCGAAAGCTGCCCGGCATATCCGGTGAGCAGATTCAGGCCGACTCCTGCCAGCGACAGGATCAGGAAGGGCGTGAGGATGGCCTCGAAAAGATAACTACCACCGGCAAAAGGCACCACGCCATAGGCGATCCCCAGCAGGATCAGCGGCGCCAGCCATCGCGGCAGATTCGACTTGGAAAGGGAAGGGGCACTCATGGCTCAGACACGTTCAAGAGTTCTTCCGCCGAACAGGCCGGCGGGACGGATCAGCAGGAACAGGAGGGCGATTGCGTAAGCGAACCATCCTTCGATTCCGCCTCCCACGTAGGGTCCCAGGTAGACCTCGGCCAGTTTCTCGAAAGCCCCGATCAGCAGCCCGCCGACAATCACGCCAGGCACCGAGTCAAAGCCTCCCAGGACCAGAACCGGCAGCGCCTTCAGCACCACCAGCGACAGCGAGAACTGCACTCCCAGCCGCGAGCCCCACAGCAACCCGGCCACCAGGGAAACCAGCCCGGCTGCGATCCACACCGCGGTGCGGATTCGCGGCAATCGCAGCCCGACCGCCAGCGCGGCGAAGGTGTCATCCGCCACCGCGCGGAAAGCCAGTCCGGTGCGGGTGTAGCGGAAGAAGAGCGACAGCACCGCCACCATCCCCGCGGAGATTCCGGCGGCGATCAGGTCGAACTTACTGATCAGCATTCCGGACACCTCCAGCGGCGTGTCCTGGATCCCCAGCTCCAGCGCATGGACCTGCGCGCCCCACAGCAGTTGCGCTCCGCCCTCGATGATGTACGACAAGCCTAGTGTCGCCATGAAAAGCGTCACCGGCGGCCGGTTCACCAGCGGTCGCAACACTGCATTTTCCACCACGATGCCCAGCACCGCCATGGCTGCCGCGGTCACCGCCAGTGCAGCTCCAAAGGACAGGCCCCGCTCGGTCAGGCTGACGAAGGTCAGCGCCGCAAAAAGAACCATCGAGCCCTGGGCGAAATTGAAGACTCCGGAGGTCTTGTAGATCAGCACGAAGCCAATCGCGACCAGCGAATACATCACTCCGGCCAGCAGCCCGCCAACCAGCACTTCGCTGAAGAACGTCCAGTCAAAGGCGTTGTCCATCAGCGTAGGTCCTCCGGTTCGGATTCCTCGTGCACCACGCCCGTGTAGGCCTCGATCACCCTCGGGTCCGTGCGGATTTCCGCCGGGGTTCCGTCCGCGATCTTCCGTCCGTAGTCGAGCACCGCGATGCGATCGGACAGTTCCATCACCATGCCGATGTCGTGCTCGATCAGGACCACCGCCGTCCCGAACTCCGCCCGGATCGTGCGGATCGACTCCGCCATGGTCTGCTTGTCCGCCGGCGTCATCCCGGCCATCGGTTCATCCAGCAGGAGCATCGCCGGTTCGGCCGCCAGGGCGCGGGCCAGTTCGACCCTTTTTTGCATCCCATACGGCAACGAACCGGCGAGCCGGTCCCGAACTGAACCAAGTCCCAGGAAATCGATCAGGCTGCCTGCGCGTGCAAGCGCATCCGCTTCCTCGCGGCGGGCCCTGCCAAGGCCGCTCAGCTCCTCGACCAGGGTCGCCCGCCGATGGATTCCCCGCGCCAGCTTGATGTTGTCCAGCACGCTCAGTCCGCCGAAAAGAGCGAGATTCTGGAAGGTCCGCGCCACCCCCAGTCTGGCCAGCCGGTGCGTCGGCACTCGGCGGAACTTCCGGCCGTTGAGATAGATCCGCCCCCGGCTCGGCCGATAGATTCCACTGATCAGATTGATCAGCGAACTCTTGCCCGCACCGTTCGGCCCGATGATCGAGCGGATCTCACCACGCCGGATATCCAGGCTTACGTCCTTCAGAGCGATGACTCCGCTGAAGGACAGCGTGATCTCCTCCAGTCGCAGGATCTCAGGGCGCGGGGACGTCCGTAGCGGGATCGCACTTGCTGAAATCGCTTTCGGCGGAGCCTCCAGGATATTAGGAGTCCCATGAACCCTGAAGCCAGGGGCGGACAAGATCTCTTCGGTCATGGCACGGGAGCGGAACGTTGAGGTTCAGCGGACAGGACGTCAGAAGTTGACGTTCAGATTGAAGGTGAAGAGCGACTCGTTCCGGTCGTCGCCGGACGGCTTCAGAGTCTCGGCGAGGCGGTAGTAGAGATAGCCCGTTGAAGCGGTCCACTTCCCCAGCGACGGGTCCACAAAGGCCAGCGGCACCGACAGTTGCGGCCCGGCTGCCACATAGCCCACCGATTTCCCGGCGTAGAACTCGCTGCCCAGGCCCGCCTTCACCAGCAGCGCCACATTCAGCGGCGTCGCCGTATCGGCGAAGAAGGTGTAGTTCGGCCGGATGCCCGGCTCAAAGTACCAGGCGCTCCGCTCCAGGCCCGTCGCCGCGTCCCCTCCCAGGTCGCGCAGCACCAGCAGGTACGGCTTGATCGAGAAGTGCTCGGCCAGCAGGCCGTCGTCGTTGAAGGAAAGCGTTCCATTGATCCATTGCCCGTCACCATAGCCGTCCGCCGGACTGGTCCAGGAGTTGAGGAAGGTGGAAAACGTCCACCGCTTCGCAAAGCTCACCGACAAGCCGCCGCCGTAGTCGAACTCGGTGAACTTCCCGCCCGGATTCCCTGGGCCCGAGACATTGCCGTTGGAACTGACGTCGGCCCACAGCCCGAACAGCAGCGATGCCGATTGGATCAGCCCCTGGCCTTCGTAGAACTTCGCGCTGAGGTTCAGGTAGGGCTGGAAGGTCACTCCTTGGTCCTGCACGATCACTCCGCGGGTATTGTATTCATTGGCCAGCGTGATCCCGATGTCCCCGGTGATCAGGGAGGAGGGAGCGGCGGCCAGGGAAGGGGGCGCTGAGTCCTCGGGCGCAGCCGCCGGCTTTGTACCGGCATGGAGAGTGGCCACAGTGGCGGTGGCGAAGAAGGAAGACAGAAGGAGACGATGGAGGTACATGATTCTTGAGAGGTGTTAGAGGAGATGCCCGGCCGCGGTTCTCCGCACCGGACGATCATTCGGGAGAAAGCCTCCGGGGATTCCGGTCGGCGGGTTTGCTTCTTCAACCTCCGGCAATCTTGGATCCGGTCGGCGAATTCCTGCATGCAGTGAATCTACATTGCGCAGTATGAAATCATTTAAGCAAATGCCATGCCATCGTCATAAGGCGCACAAAACCATCATATTAAGTAATCTGCTAAAGATAGTAAGGTTGCTGCTGCTCCAGCAACACTGCTTCCAGGGTGTTGCTGCAGCAACACCATCGAGGCCTGCGGATCGCCCCGCGGATCTCAGATACCCGGGCCGCTGTGTCGGAAAATCCACCGTGAAGGTCTCACGGATCCCGGAGCGTTTTTCCCTAAAGGGAATCGCTCTGACACTCGCCGCTCAATCCCACAGCAGGGAGACACGGATCGGGACCTCGATCACCCGGATGAACCTGGGACCATCAATCGATGAGAAGGCTTCTCACTGATCCGCCTTCGCCCGGTGCAGCATGTGCAGTGTGATCTTCTGCACCGATGACTTGCTTTCATCGATGTGCGAGGTCAGCAGCAGCCGCGTCCTCGGAAGATTCCGCCGGATCAGATTCCAGAGAATTTGGCCATGCTCCTGATAGGTCGCCGCCACCCGGTCCGGCTTGATGAAATCGAGATGCCGCACCACCCGGATCCGCTCGGTGATCTCGTGGTGCATCCGCGCCATTTCCGCATTTCCGGCTGCCTCCACGATCTGCTCGTGGAAGCGCTCGTCCAGCGCGCAGACGGTCGGTCCGTCCGCCAGGCGCTCTTCCGGGCTCACCAGCCAGACCTTCTTGAGGTCGGCGAGATTCGGCGGCTTCTCCATCGAACACAGCTTCTCGACCGCCGCCATCTCCAGGATAGTCCGGATGTCGTAGAGCTGGTCGATCAGATCGAAATCGAGGGGCTTCACCTGCCAGCCGTTGCGGAAATGGACCTGCACGAAGCCGTCGCGTTGCAGCCGCGCCAGCGCCTCGCGGACCGGTGTCCGGCTCGCGTCCGTACGCTCGGCGATCTCTGTCTCGGTGAAATGGTCTCCCGGTAGGAGGCGATACTCGAAGATGTCCTGCTTCACGCGTGCATAGATGCGCTCGGTGAGGCTCTCGGGACGTTCGCTCGCAGGCTTGCGGGGGCGGCTCATTTTCGAGTGGATCAAATTCGGCCCGGCCCGCTGGAGGGGGCGATCACGCCGGGACGGGCTTGAATTCGCATTCATCGGCCTCCGCGTCAAGCGGTTGGACGAGATCGCGTTCCACCGCCGGTGCCAGCGCACGATCCGGATTTGCTGGCGGGGGACTCATCTCCCGGTCCGGCCGCTGCGGGCTCAGGCCCAGCTCCCGAAGCAGCGCCAGGTCTTCATTCGCCCGCGGGTTCGCCGTGGTCAGAAGCTTGTCTCCGTAGAAAATCGAGTTCGCTCCTGCGAAGTAGCACATTGCCTGCGCCTCCTTGCTCAGCGAGTAGCGGCCCGCACTCAGGCGGACCTTCGCTTGCGGAATGGCGATTCGCGCGCAGGCGATCATCCGCACCAGGGAAAGGACGTCCACCGGCTCATTGCCCTCCATCGGAGTGCCCTTGACCGGCATCAGCGAGTTGATCGGCACGCTCTCCGGAGGCGGGTTGAATTCGCTCAGAGTCTCCAGCATTCTCAGCCGGTCCTCGATCGTTTCGCCGAGTCCCAGGATCCCGCCGCTGCACACGCTCATGCCCGCCTCCTGTGCGTGGCGGATCGTTCTCAAGCGATCATCGTAGGTGTGCGTGGTGACGATGTTGGGGTAGTGCTCCCGCGAGGTGTCGATGTTGTGATTGTAGGCCGTCACACCCGCGTCTTTCAGCGCCGTGGCTTCCTCCGCACCCAGTTCGCCCAGCGTCACGCAGACCTCCATGCCCAGCGTGCTGACGTCACGGACGATGTCGATGATCTGCTCGAATTTCTGCGTGCCCATTCTCACGCCCTTCCACGCCGCCCCCATGCAGAAGCGCGTGGAGCCATTGTCGCGCGCCGCCCTGGCCCTCTCCATCACCGTTTCCTTTGCCATCAGGCTCTCCCGTTGCAGGCCGGTGCTGTAGCGGGAGCTCTGCGCGCAGTAGCCGCAGTCCTCACTGCAGCCGCCGGTCTTGATGCTGAGCAGCGTGCAAAGCTGTACCTCGCGCTCCGGCCAGTTTTCCTCGTGAACCGCGCGCGCCCGTTTCAGGAGCTCGAAGAATGGCAGTTCATAGTGACGCTGGAGTTCGGTGAAATGCATGGCGGCGGCATTTACGGATGTTCCAGGACCACCAGCAGGTCGCCGGCTTTGACCTGCTTGCCGGGCTGGCAGTGGATGGCGCTGACCTTTGAGCTGATCCCGGCGTAAACATGGAATTCCATCTTCATCGCCTCCACGATCAGCAGCGGATCGTCCTCGTTCACCATCTGCCCCGGCTCGACCAGCAGCTTCCAGATATTGCCGCTGATCTCGGCGTGCACCGCATGCCCATCCACCTCGGCAGCGGGGCCTCCAGTGTCCACTGCGCCAGCCTCAGGCTGGCCTGCGGCGTCATCGGTTTTCCACAGCGCAACCTCCTGCTCGAAGGCGATCTTCTGTTTCGCCTGGAAGCTCTCGATACTCTCCGCATGGTCGATCAGGAAGCGCTCATAGGCGGCCAGTTCGAAATCCTCTTCCTCGACTTTCACCGTGGCCCGGCCTTCGCGGAAGGCATCACGGAACTCGTTCAGTTCTTCCTCACTGACCGGGTAGTAGCAAACTTGGTCGAAGAACCGCAGCAGCCACGGCTTGCCCGCTTCGAAGCCGGGGTTCTTCAGGAACTTGTTCCAGATCGGCACCGTGCGCCCGACCAACTGATAGCCTCCCGGCGAGTCCATGCCGTAGATGCACATGTAGACTCCGCCGATCCCGACCGTACCTTCAGCAGTGTAGGTTCGCGCCGGATTGTATTTCGAAGTCAGCAGGCGATGCCGAGGATCCACCGGCACCGCACAAGGCGCACCCAGGTAGACATCGCCCAGGCCCAAAACCAGGTAGCGGGTCTTGAAAATGATCTCTTTCACCTCCTCGATGCTCTCCAACCCGTTGATGCGGCGGATGAATTCGCTGTTGCTCGGCAGCCACGGCGCCGTGTCACGCACCGACTGCCGGTAGCGCGCCACCGCGTCGAGCGTGGCGGAGTCCTCATAGGCCATCGGCAGATGCACCACCCGCGTCGGGATCTTCATCGTGTCCACCGCCGGTAGCTTTTCTTCGGCAGCGAGCAGCGCCGCGATCAGCCCCGCCTGCGGGATGGTACGGCTGTCATAGTGGACCTGTAGGGAGCGCACGCCGGGCGATAGTTCCAGGATGCCATTCACCGGGTGGGCCTTCAGTTCCTCCATCAGCGCATGCACGCGGAAGCGGAACCGCAGGTCCAGCACCACCGGCCCATACTCGAGCAGGATGTATTTGTCCCCGGCCTGCCGGTAGGCGACTTCGGGATGGCTGCCCCGCGCCGGCAGATGGGCGATGATGCATTCGGAAAGCGTCCCCGGCGGCCTGGTGATCGGCGCGGGCTCCAGGAAAGGGAGGGGAGTCAGCGTTTCGATCGCTTCATCGATCGCCTTCTCCAGTGTCAGAGCGGTATCGAAGGCGATGCGCCGGAAGCGGATCGTATCCCCCGGCTTCACCTGGCCCACCTTCCACAGTTCCGCTGCCGCGATCGTCAACGGGCAGACAAATCCACCCAGGCTCGGGCCATCCTTGGTCAGGATCACCGGCATGTCGCCCGTGAAATTGATCGCACCGATCGCATACTCGGTGTCGTGAATGTTCGACGGATGCAGCCCTGCCTCGCCACCATCGGTCCGCGCCCAGGTTGGCTTCGGACCATTCAGCCGGATGCCCAGCCGGTTCGAGTTGTAGTGAACTTCCCACGGACTGGCGAAGAGCATGTCGATCGCTTCTTCTGTGAAGAAATCGGGCGCGCCGTGCGGACCGTAGAGCACGCCGATCTCCCACTCGGAGGGATAGTCCGGGATCAGCTCAACCGGCGCAGGTGCCGGTTCATAGACCGGCGCCGGCGTGGTGCAGGCAGGGATCCCCGGCTGGTTCACCGCCAGCATGTCGGAGCCGCGCAGCGTCCGCCCTCCATGCCCGCCGAACTGGCCGAGCGCAAAGGTCGACCGGCTGCCGAGATAAAGCGGCACGTCAAAGCCATGGCGCACCGCAAGGTAGGATCGACAGCCCTTCTCGGCCTTGCCCACATCGAGCACCTGGCCCGCCTTGACCGCGACCGGAGTCCAGAAAGGGATCACTTCTCCGTCCAGCTTTGCCTGAGAAATCGCCCCTGTTAGAGCGATCACCGTGTCCACATGGAAGCGCAGCTTCGGCCCGATCAGCGTGCACTCCAGCGCCGCTGCCGAGACGTCGTTGCCCACGATCCGGTTCGCCAGCCGGAAGGCGTAGTCATCCATCGGACCCGAGGGCGGAACGCCGATGTCCCAGTAGCCGATCCGTCCCGGATAATCCTGGATCGTCGTGTAGGTGCCCGGCTTAATCACCTCGATCACCGGTGCGTGATATTCGAACATCGCCAGCGCACCGGTATAGACCTCCGCCTTCGCAAAGAGCGCCGACCCCGCGATCTGCCGCAGATAGTCGAGGTTCGTGGAAATCCCCGCGACGTAGGTCCGCGACAGCACGCTGCGCAACTTCGCCAGCGCATCGGCCCGGTCTTCGCCGTGCACGATGTTCTTTGCGATCATCGGATCGTAGTAGGGTGACACCTCGGTCCCCGTGCTGATCCAAGTATCCACCCGGGCATCCTCGGGAAAGGTCACCTCCGTCAGCACTCCGGGCGAGGGCTGGAAATCCCGCAACGGATCCTCGGCATACAGCCGCACTTCCATCGAAGCTCCCTGCGGGGTGATCCGTGCATCCAGCGG